>NZ_JBEYVC010000119.1:0-33119 GCF_040643855.1 Streptomyces sp. NPDC047072
CCGGACGAGGAGATCGCCCGCATCTGGCGCGAGGCGATGTGGGGCAAGAAGGCGGGCGCGGGCCTGGACGACCCGACCTTCGTCCAGCCGGACCGCCCGATGTCGGCCATCGGAGGCTAGACCGCAACGCTCCGAAACCAGAAAGAACGGTGGAGTGGAAAATCAGACACCATCTGAAAATGAAACCCCTCCTGGGGCATCGGAGGGTGACGATGTCGGCAGGTTCGCCATCGGGGTCATCGTTCTGACATCAACCGCCATGACCCTGTTGGCTGAACTCGCATTCACCGTCTTCGGGGCGGGGTTGAAGGAAACGGCAATGGCTGGCGCGAGCGCATTCGGTGGCACCTTCGGGGTCGGCTACATCGTCGCCAAGAGGTCGGGATATATCGGAACTGACGGTTAGGGCTTGCCCTCTGCCCTGTTGCCATGAACTGGACAATCGAGGGGGGATGCATCTTTCCCTCCCAGCTGAGCGAGAGTCATGGCAACGTTGCTGATCATGAATGTGCCGACATCTTTTGTCGCGCCGCCGATTCCGGCTTCATTGCTATCTCCATGCAGCCGACAAGTGAGGAGAACTCCGTTGGGACAGAATCTTCGGCGTAGAGGCTTTCTGGGACTGACTGGCGCGGGCGTCGCCGGGGTGGCGCTCGGGGCAGGTGGCTTCACCCCGTCCAGTGCCCTGGCCAGCCCCCGCGGTGCCCGGAACACCGGGTCACTCGTCGTTGCCACGCGCTCGGGCAAGGTGCGGGGCGTCGAGCAGAGCGACGGCGTGCTGGTCTGGAAGGGCGTACCCTACGCCGCTCCGCCGGTCGGACCGCTGCGCTTCGCTCCGCCACAGCGGGTGCCGTCGTGGACCGGGGTGCGCGACGCGACCGAGTACGGTCCTGCCTCGCTCCAGATTCCGCCGCTGCCCGGGGTGCCGGAGGTCCCGGGCCAGAGTGAGGACAGCCTGTACCTCAATGTCTGGTCCCCGTCGACCAAGGGGAAGCGCCCGGTGATCGTATGGATCCACGGGGGCGCTTTCGTCGCGGGGCGGAGCAGCGACCCAACGTACGACGGAGAGCACTACGTACGGCGGGACTGCGTCCTGGTCACGCTGAACTACCGCCTGGCGGCCTTCGGAAGCCTCTACCAGCCCGATCGCCCCGGTTCGGGAAACCTGCGGCTGCTTGATCAGATCGCCGCGCTGCGGTGGGTACGCGACAACATCGCCGCTTTCGGCGGTGACCCGTCCTCCGTCACGGTCATGGGGGAGTCGGCGGGTGCCATGTCTCTCGGCGCGCTGCTCGGCGCCCCGAAGGCGCGGGGACTGTTCCGCCGCGCCATCGTGCAGAGTGGCGGCCCGCGCCCCACCCACACCGCCGAGTTCGCCTCCGCGACCCGAGAGGCGGTCCTGCGCTTCCTCGGGATCACAGACGCCTCGCGCCTGACGACGGTCCCGGCCGCCGACCTGGTCGAAGCCTCCGCGCAGGTATGGGGCGACCCCCAGCTCCTGGAGCCGTTCCCCCACGTCATCGACGGGGCGGTGCTGCCGGAGCACCCGTTGGCAGCCGTGGGCGGTGGTGTCGACCTGATGATCGGCACCTGCGCCCAGGAGTCCGAGTTGTTCATGGGCTCGCCCCTCCTCGCCGGGCGCTTCGAGAGCCTCGCCCGCCGGGCGACGGGCGAGCGCGCCTGGGAGCGCATTCTCCGGGTCTACGAGGACACCGCCGTTCCAGGGCACACGACCCTCAACGACGTACTCAGCGGCTGGTTCGTCGTCATGCCCTCGGTGTACCTCGCCGAGCACGCCCACCGTGCCGGCGCACGCGTGTGGCAGTACACCTTCGACTACGCCGGAGCCAGCGCCAACGGGGCCTGGCACGGCTCGGACGTCCCGTTCACGTTCGGGAACTTCGGACCGGGCGACTTCGGCGCGCCCCAGCTGTCCGATCCCGCGACGGCGCGTGACCTGTCCTCGAAGATGATCGACTCCTTCATCGCGTTCGCGCGCAAGGGCACGCCCGCGACCTCGGCACTGCCTGTCTGGCCGGCCTTCACCCCGCGCCGCCGGGCGTGCCTTTCGTTCGACGCGGAGCCGCGCCTGGTCCGTGACCGCCTTGCCCACGCGCGGCGCGAGGCGTGGGCGGGTGTTGATCCCTACGCCGTGGCCTGATTCGCCGTGGCCGCCGTCGATCGAAGGCGGCCACGGCCCGGCGATCGGTCGCTCGTACCGATTCGCCCCGAAGGCCTGATCGCGGCGTTGCCATCCGTGGAATGCACTGAGCATCGAGTCCACCAAGATCACCCTGGAGAGGAGCCGACAGATGTCGAGATCCGACGACCTCGGCGTGCACACCACGGCCGGTGCCGTGAGCGAGCGAGACGAGCAGACGAAGACCATCAGTCGGCGCCAACGGCTTGCGCCGTGGCGCGGTGGCCACCAGGTTGCCGCGGTCGTTGGCCTGTTGGCCCTGCTGGTGGTGAGCGGCTGCAGCTCCGGCGGTGCCGCGTCGGGGGGCACCCGGACCTCTGTCGAGACGGCGGAAGGAACACCGAACCCCACCGACGCGGCCACGGACGGGGGGCCTGCCCGATCGCAGTCGATCGCGCTGACCCGCGACGGCATCCGCTTGGTCGGCACCCTCGAAGTCCCCGCGCTCAAGGCCGGGCAGAAGGTGCCGCTGGTGATCGTCATGCACGGGCTCACCGGCAGCCAGGACGTGCCGGTGGTGCGCGCCACGGCCCAGGCCCTGCGGGAAGCGGGAATCGCCAGCATCCGATTCGACTTCGACGGCCATGGCGCCAGCGGCGGCGACATGGTCGACATGACCGTGCCCAAGGAGGTCGCGGACGCCCGGAGCTTCTACGACTACGCCCGTGCACTGCCTTTCGTCTCCACGATCGGCCTCGTCGGCCACTCGCAGGGCGGAGCTGTCGCCGCGCTGCTGGCCGGGCAGCTACGGGACAGGGTCACCGCACTCGCGCTGCTGGCGCCCGCGACCACCATTCCCGAAGGCGCGCGCTCGGGGAACATGGGCGGCACCCGGTACGACCCGGACGACCCGCCGGAGTCCATCTCCATGTTCGGTGTGCAGATCGGCCGCGACTATCTCGTCACCGCGCAGACCCTCCCGATCGACGAGGTCCCCTCCCGCTACACCGCGCCGGTCAGCATCATCCACGGCTCCGACGACGCGATCATTCCTCCGAGCGCATCCGAGGCCTACGCCTCCCGTTTCCGGGACGGCGAACTGCATCTGCTCGCCGGTCAGGACCACGAGTTCAGCCGGAACCCCGACCAGCCGGCCGAGCTGGTCGCCCGCTTCATGAACGCGCACCTGCGCTGACCGAGACGTGTAACTGCCCTGCTCCTCTCCCTTTTTGAAAGACGCCGACGTGATACGCGCAGAAGGACCGACGTGGTGATCGCACGACTGAATGAGGACGGCGACTCCACCGTCTCGAACCCACCCGAGGACGGCGAGGCCGAGTTGGCTCCGCGTCGGCCACGACGCTGGCGGCGGCGGATCGGCTGGGCCGTGGTCGTAGTCGGCGTACTGATCGTGATCACAGTGGTCGGTGGTCTGATCTACGTGCGCACCACACCGTTCGGTGCGTCTCCGTCCGGCGACCGGCAGGCCAGGATCGAGCGGTCACCGCAGTGGCACGACGGCGAGTTCAGGGACCCCCAGCCGCTGTGGATGTCCCCGAGGGCACCGCTCGCAGGGACGATCTTCGACGGCGACAGCAGCGATACCAGTAGCCCGAATCAGCCTCTCCACATCGCGCCGACCGACACCAGCCTGTTGGACGATCCGCCGGCGGACGGACTGCGTATCACCTGGTTCGGCCACTCGTCGACGCTGATGGAGATCGACGGAACCCGAGTGCTGATCGACCCGTTCTGGGGAGAACAGGCAGGGCCGAACGGCCTGTTCGGCCGTAAGCCGTTCTACCCGGCGCCCGCCGCGCTTGCCGATCTCGGCCCGGTGGATGTCGTGGTCATCTCGCACGACCACTGGGATCATCTCGACCAACCGACCATCAGCGCGATGTCCGGCTGGTCGCACACCACCTTCGTGGTGCCCTTGGGAATCGGAGCGGACCTGGAGCGGTGGGGCGTCCCCACGCAGCAGATTCGCGAACTCGACTGGTGGCAGACCACCAAGGTCGGCTCCCTGGAACTCGTCTCCACGCCCGCCCGGCACAACTCGGGCCGAGACCCGCTGCGCAGCAACGAGACCCTTTGGTCGGGGTGGGCGCTGCGTGGCCCGCAGCACCGGGCGTGGTACTCAGGAGACACCGGATACTTCCCCGATCTCGAGCGGATCGGCGAACGCCTCGGGCCGTTCGACGTGACTCTGATCGAATCAGGGGAGTACGACTCGGACTGGCCGGACCAGCACCTGGGACCGGAACTCGCCGTGCGCGCGAACGAACTGGTGGGCGGCAGGCTGATGATTCCGGTGCACTGGGGACTCTTCAATCTCGCGCCGCACAGCTGGACCGAACCGGTCGAGCGGGTGCGAGCGGAAGCGGAATGCCAGAAGCAGAGTTACCTGGTGCTCGTCCCGGGGGTGCCGACGGAGCCGACCGCGGACGCCGCGGCCGCGCAACGGCAGTGGTGGCCGAAACTGCCGTGGCGCACCGCGGCGGAAGCACCGATCAACCCGACGGTCGACGGCGATCCGGACGAGCGGGTCGACTTCGTTCCGTGTGTGTTGGGTGGCCGGTAGGGCAAGGGCCCGGAGTTCGAGGCGAGCCCGGACGAATCGGCGAGCCATCGGACGGGCTCCAGACAGGGAGAAAAATCTCCCCCTCACTTTCCCGCCGAAAGATGAAATGATCCGGCCGCACGACTACCAAGGGCCGCGCGGCCGTTGTTAACGCCCCTGAAATCTAAAGGAAATTGCCTTAAGTCTTACCTCTTCATAACCTGCGAGTCCCCCACACGCTTCGAGCAGGATCTCTCTGAAGAGGAAATCCCCGTGTTCAAAATGAGAACAACCGCGTCGGGGCTGCTGGCTTCGGTCGTGACGCTGGTCGTGGGTATAGGCGTGCCCAGCGCTTCGGCATACACCCCGGTACCCGTGACCTCAGGCGACAGATGGAACGTCAACGACGCGGCGATCCCGGGCATCGATACCGGCAGCATAAGAAGCACGACAGCAAACGCACTGCTGGGCTACGGCGGAATCCGCATGAGCGTGGCGAAGTCCAGCAATCCGCTCGACGGAATACTTCTGCGTGGCTTCGGAATAGCGCAGGAAGGCGGGAACGCATTCAACAGCAGCCACCCCGTCGTACTCGACGGGATCGCCGTCGAGCGTAAACTCGTCATCAATCCGGGCGACAGCTACGGAAGGTTCTTCGACACCTTCACGAACACCACCAAGAAGCGGCAACTCGTGGATGTCGCCTTCGGTGGGCAGCTGGGATACAACACCGGAGCGAACCAGAGCGCTGTCGCCTCGACGTCGTCCGGTGACCGGACGGTCTCCGGCGAGGACGGATGGGCGGAGTGGTACACGCCCTCGGCCGGCACCGGTTCGGCGAGCTTCAACGGGCCGTCGGCCACGACCATCGGCTCCCCCGGCTACGCCGGAAGCCTGAGCCGGGTGGGGAACTTCCTGCGGAATCCCTTCAAGAACCCGCTGCCGACGGCGGGTGACGAGGCGAACCACCCCGGTTTCGTCAACCGGCTGGAGCTCGCACCGGGACAGAGCCTCTCCCTGCTGCACTTCGTGGTCACGGGGCTGTCGGAGAGCCGCGCACTCAGCAGCGGAGCGGCGATCCCGGCAGCGGGTTCGCAGGTGAGCGCCGTCGCCGCCACGGCCTCCCGCCTGACCCGGTCCCCGGATCTGTCCGGGCTGTCCGGAGCGGAGATCTGCTCACTGGCGAACTATGAACTGTCCGGGCTGAAGGCTCCCGGTTTCCACGCGCCGGACTGCCGGACCCTGAGGCAGAAGCCGCTCAAGGGAGCCGGGACCGGCGCGGTCACGGTCCCGGTGGTGACGACGAGCTCGAAGTACAACGTCGTCGGCAAGACGATCACCCAGCTGCTCACGGACATGAAGGCGGACAGGACGAACGCCGCGCAGATCACCCGCGCCTACCTCGACCGGATCTCCGCGTACGACCGGGGCCCCCTCGGCCTGCATTCGGTCATCACCGTCGCGTCCGACGCCATGACCCAGGCCCGGGCCGCCGACGTCGCCCGGGCCCACGGCGACAAGCGCCCGCTGCTGGGCATTCCCATCCTGGTGAAGGACATCATCGACACCAAGGACATGCCGACGACGGGCGGTTCGCTGGTCTTCGACGGTTACCGTCCCACCAAGGACGCCTGGCAAGTGGCCAAGCTGCGCGAGGCCGGCGCGATCATCCTCGGCAAGGCCAACCTCTCGGAATTCGCGAACAGCGGGTTCTACAGCGAAAGCGCGTACGGCCAGGTGTGGAACGCCTTCGACCCGTCCCGCAGCTCGATCGGTTCGAGCGGCGGATCCGCCGTGGCGGTCGCGTCGAGCTTCGCCGCCGCCGCGCTGGGCACCCAGACGGGCGACTCGCTGTGGGGACCCTCCGGCGCCGCCAGCCTCGTGTCCCTGCGTGGCACGGACGGCATGGAGAGCGGTCAGGGCACCATGCCGCTGACCGTCGTCCAGGACTACGTGGGTTTCATCTCCCGCTCGGTCCAGGACCAGGCGCTCCTGCTCAACGCCACGGCCGTGGACAACCCTGACGACCCGCTGGACGACGTCTCGAACGGTCACCGCCCGAAGAACTGGACGACGGGTCTCACGGCAGGAGCCCTCAAGGGCAAGGTGATCGGCGTCCCCGCCTCCGCGTTCAACGACCCGTTCGGCACGACGGAGACCAGCGACGCGCTCAGGGCACAGTTCGACCAGTTCCGCCGAGCGGGTGCGACGATCCGGACGATCAGCGACGCGCCCGCGGCTCCAGCGCGCACGTACGCGGGCGACACCAACTACGAGGGCTGGCGGGAATGGATCGCCGACCACCCGAACAGCCCGTACACGGATCCGCTGCAGATCATCCAGAGCCCGCTGAGGCTGCCGTACAACCGGACGACCGGCCCCTACACCGGCGCCGGTGCGATGTCGGCCCAGGACATCGCGAACATGCAGACCTGGCGCGCCGGATACCGGCAGTCCCTGGAGGCGTGGATGCAGCAGGAGGGAGTCGACGCCGTCCTGGACCCGACGGAGCTCAGCGACATCCACCTCAACGACTCCGTGGGCAACAGCTTCGGGCGCCGGGACCCGCAGTCGTCCGCTTCCGGAGTGCCCACCGTCATCTTCCCGGCCGGCGTGAACAGCCACAACCAGCCGATCGGCTTCCAGCTCCAGGGCAGGGCGTTCCAGGATCCGGAGCTCATGGGCATGGCGTACGCCTTCGAGCTCTTGGCGCAGGGGCATGTCGAGCCGACCGTGACTCCGGCCCTCAAGTACGGCCCCGGCACCCCGTAGTACTTCGAAAAGCTGACGCTTTAGACAATTGAGGCCAGGGCCACGGGTATCCCGTGGCCCTGGCCGTACGGCGCTGTGTTCGGGGTATATGCAGGCTCAGCGAATCGCGCTGATGTGAACAGCCGAGACCACGCAGGGCTTGTCCGTCCGATTCCGCCAGGCGTGCTTGGTGCCGCGCTGAACGATCGTGTCGCCCTGCCGCATGATCGTCTCGCCGGTTTCGAGGAGAACGCAGGCCTCCCCGGAAATCACGGTGACGATGTCGATCGTGTCCGTGGTGTGCATGCCGGGGGCGTCCGCAGGGTCAACCGCGTCGCCGGCTCCCGACTCCGCCAGGATCCGCGCATAGCCGCCCTCGTAGTCCCATTCGCTGTCGGGAGCGAAGGCCGTGATCACGTAGTTGTAGCCGGCCGGTGGCGGTGGGATGACCGCGGCGTCGCCGGGGCCGTTCGGCGCCGTCACCTTCGTCGGCACCTGCGTCGCCTGCCACAGCTGGTTGCGGGTGTAGCCGTCGGCGACGAGGCGGTCGGCCGTCGGAGCGTCACTCACGAAGGTCGACCTGCCGTCGGCATCGAGTCCGGTGACAATCAGGCGCGACTGAAATCGGCGGTGTTCCCCAGCCATGAATGTGGTCCTCTCCGTTGTGTGGTCTGTACTGCCGTCGGCCGTCAGAAGCCGACGGTCTGGCCGCCGTCGACGACCATGGCGTGACCGGTCGCAAATCCGCCGAGATCAGAAGAGAGCCAGAGCACCGCGGAGGCGATCTCCTCGGGGGAGCCCATCCTGCCCACGGGTTCCTGACCGATCACGCGGGCCCGGCCCTCGGGGGTGCCGCCGGAGAAGCGGTCCATCATCGGCGTTTCGATGATGCCCGGACAGATCGCATTGACCCTGATGCCCTGCGCGGCATAGTCCAGCGCCGCCGATTTCGTGAGGCCGATCAGCCCGTGCTTGGCCGCGACGTACGCGGCCTGCCCCCGGATACCGACGACCCCTGCGCCGGATGAGGTGTTCACGATGGCGCCGCCCCCGTTCTGGAGCATGGCGGGGATCTCGTACTTCATACACAGGAAGGCGCTGCGCAGGTCGATGTCGAGTATGCGTGACCACTCGTCCTCGGAGATGTCGACGAGAGGCGCCGGCGGCTGTTCGACACCGGCGTTGTTGAACGCGATGTCGAGGCGACCGAACTCCTGGACCGTCTGGTCGACAGCGCCCTGTATGTCGCTGGAAGAAGTCACGTCGCATTTGACGGTGAGTACCCTCCCGCCGTGCTCGGCGACGAGCCGGGCGGTCTCTTCGTTGCCGACCGTGTTGATATCGGCGACGACAACATCCGCGCCTTCGGCAGCGAACGCGATCGCCGTAGCGCGGCCGATACCGCTGCCGGCGCCGGTGACGAGGGCGACCTTTCCGGCGAACCTGCGTTCAGTCATTTTTCCGATCTCACTTTCTGTCATTTTGGAAATCGGTATCTGCCGATCCGGTAGGCCGGGTCGGCAGATACCGAAGAGGTGGTGCGGGCAGTAACGGGTCAGGAGTGACGAGTGGCTGCGCCGCTGTAACGCTCGCGCAGTTCGACTTCGAGCTCTTCCAGGGTCCGACCCTTGGTTTCCGGAATGTAACGGAATGCAAAGAGTGCCGCCAGCACGTTGAGCACCAGGAATCCGGAGAAAACCGCCACTGAACCGTACTTGTCGGCGAGGATCGGGAAGAGGAAGGAAATCAGGGAGTTGGCGACCCAGAGACCGCCGAGGGAAGCGCCCATGGCGAACCCGCGGATCGGCAGTGGGAACAGCTCCGAGAGCACGAGGAAGCCTGTAGTGCCCAGGAAGGTCACCATGGACGCCGTCACCAGCAGCATGAACGCCAGGATCAGGTCCGAGCGCAGGTTCGAGTCGGGCAGCAGGTAGGTGAGGAGGAGGCCCAGGTGGGAGGCGGCGACGCCGCCGAAACCGAGCAGCATCATCCTGCGGCGCCCCATCACACCGAGAATCCACATGCCCACGACCGTGAAGACGATCATCGCGATTCCGACGGTGACGGAGGCGAGCAGTGACGCGGAGCGGGTGAGGCCGGAATTCTCCAGCACGGTGGGTGCGTAGTACATGACCACGTTGATGCCGGTGGTCTGCTGAGCCATGGCCAGGATGATGCCGATCACGATCAAGCGCTTCATCCATGGCTCGCTGCGGAGGGTGGCGAAGACGGAGAACTTGCCCTTGATCTCGTCCGCTTCGACGATGGCCGTGATCTGCTCGTACTCGGCTTCGACCCGGTTGGCGCTGTGCGCCCGCTCCAGAGTGCGTCGCGCCTCGGACCACATCTGCTTGCTCGCGTACCAACGAGGGGTGTCGGGCAGGGTGAGCATGCCGATGAGCAGCGCGGCCGCCGGAACGACGGCGATACCGAGCATGTAGCGCCACACGACCCGGTCGTTGATCGTGTTGGCGAGTACCGCGTTGGTGACAAATGCCATGAACAGGCCGATGACCAGCATGAGCTGGTTCACCGTGACGATGCGGCCTCGCTGGGAGGCCGGCGCCAGTTCGGCGAGATAGAGCGGTACGACGACGGAGGCGGCGCCGACGGCGTAGCCGAGCGCGATGCGCGCCACGATCAGAACGGGGACGTTGGGTGCCAGGGCGCACGCGACCGTGCTCACGAGGAAGATCACGCCGGCGATTACCAGAGACCTTTTCCGCCCCAGACGGTCGGCGATGGGGCCGCCCAGAAGGGCACCTGTCGTGGCACCCGGGAAGAGCAGTGACGTGACGACCAGGCCCTCGGTGACCGCGGTGAGGTGGAAGCTCTCACGGAGGTACACCAGCGCGCCCGCGATGACGCCGGTGTCGAAACCGAAGAGCAGGCCGCCCAGGCTGGCGATCACGGTGAGGCGGAACAGGAACGTTCTCGGGTCTTCGCGTCCCCCTGCGGGGGGTGCGGCCGGCCTGGAGGTTGAGTTGACGGACATGAAGTCTCCCGCACGGGTCGATCGCCATTGTTCGGTCATGCGTCTTGCTGCCATTGGCCTGGGGTTCGAAGCCCGGCGGGCGTGAACGCGAAAGCCTGTTGATGAACGGCTCGCTTGCGTCGAGATGGACCTTCTTGGTCAAGGCAAACGATCGGCTCGGCCTTGACGGGGCTGGTGCGAATCGCCGGCGGCTCGGCTGGGGCGGTGCACACACACTCTCGACGTGGTGAATCGGAAGATATCCTGCATTGTGGGACTCGGTCAATAGTATGGTTGGCTGCCCCGCCCGGGAATGTTCCGACAGAGAGGTCTGATCACCATGCGAGCGAGCACCGAGACGGTGAGGCTGCTGACCGAGTACTACGCGGCCATGGAGGCGAACAGCCCCCGCGAGTTCGGCTCCTACTACGCGGAGGACATGACGCTGACGTTCGGGAACAGCCCGGAGATCAAGGGGCGCGAGAACATCATTATGGCCTTCACCGCCAAGCTCGACGAGGTGCAGTCACTGGGACACGACCTCGTGAATGTGTGGGAGGAGGAGGGCGGGGTCGTCTTCTTCGAGTCCATCGGCCGCTGGACTCTCAGCAGCGGAGCGGTGATCGAGATCAAGGCGGCTTCCAAGATCACCATTGTCGACGGCAAGTTCGTCGATCAGCGCATCTACGTGGACAACGCCCCCGTGATCGAGGCGCTTGAGCGGGAAGACGGCTAGCTCAGGCCCGCAAGGATGTGTGTCGCCGCCCCCGTCACTATCATGGTCGGCACGGAACCTGGGTTGGACTGGTGTCGATGAGCGCATCCAACGCTTCCCGGGGCCTCGGCCCAGGAGCACGAGATCTGCTACGAGGGCCGAGCACCGCCGTAGTGTGCGTGGATGCCGACGGCATGATCTTCCTGTGGGGCCCGGAGGCGCAGTCGCTGCTGGGATACCGGGCTGACGAGATCTGCGGAACGCAAGCCGTCGAACTGCTGACGGTCCAGGAGGATCGGGACGCGGTACGTGCTGCTCACGAGCGTGGGCTGACGGGTCGGGTCTGGGACGGCGTCGTGGGCCTCAGACATCGCGACGGGCAGTCCGTGGAGACCGCGCTGAGCGTACGTCCCGTGGAACGAGCCGAAGGCCGGGCCGGATGGTCGGTCAGCGTCGCCGATGCCCGGGAGGCGGAGCGGGACTACGTGGACCGGGCGATCCTGGAGGCCCTGTTCAACCAGTCCCCGATCTCCGTCACGGTGATGGACGCCGAGCTGCGGCACCGCAGGGTGAACGCGGCAGCGGAGAGCATCACCGGCTTCGCCGCGGAGCAGCTCATCGGTCGGCACATCGGTGAACTCACCCCGAGAGGCGGTGTCGAGGAGATCGAGGGGGTGCTCCGGCGAGTGCGGGACACCGGCGAGCCGGTGCTCGACTTCAAGTTCGCCGGCTACGTTCCCTCCGACCCGGACCGGGAGCACGTGTGGTCCCTGTCGTCCTTTCGGCTGACCGACCCGGCCGGCGGGCTCCTCGGTATGTGCCAGACCTTCGTCGACGTCACCGAGGGGCACCGCGCCCAGCAGCGGCTGGCCCTGCTGGCCGAGGCGAGCGAGCGCGTCGGCAGCACCCTGGACGTGATGCGCACCGCGCAGGAACTGGCTGACACTTCTATGCCCGAGCTCGCGGACTTCGTCTCCGTCGACCTGTTGGAGGCAGCGGTGCGGGGCGAGGAATTGAACCCCGACGCCGTGAAAGGACGTGTACTGCTCCGTCGAGCCGGATTCCGTTCGGGCGGGCAGGGCTCCGCGGACGCTGCGTACCCCGTGGGCGACACCATGGTCCTCCACCCGGACATGGTGCAGGCCCGGTGCCTGGTGGAGGGGCGTTCCGTCCTGGCCTGTGGGGCGGGTACCGACGGCTGGCCGGACCTGGACGCACGCGTCGCGTCGAAGATGACCGAGCTCGGTGTCCACTCGCTGATGGTGGTGCCGCTCCAGGCTCGCGGCATCACGCTGGGAGTGGCCTCCTTCGGGCGTGCACCGACGTCTCAGCGGTACGACGACGGGGATCTGGCGCTGGCCGAGGAGGTCTGTTCACGCGCGGCCCTCTGCGTCGACAACGCCCGGCGCTACACCCGCGAACACAACACCGCCCTCGCCCTGCAGCGCAGTCTGCTGCCGCACGATCTGCCCGGCTACCTCGCGGTCGAGACGGCTCACCGCTACCTGCCGGCCGCCGCCCACGCAGGCGCGGGCGGGGACTGGTACGACATCCTGCCGCTGTCAGGCGCACGCGTCGGCCTGGTCGTGGGCGACGTCATCGGCCACGACCTGCACGCGGCGGCCATCATGGGACGGCTCCGGACGGCCGTGCACACCCTGGCAGCGCTCGACCTGGACCCGGACGAAGTGCTGACCCAACTCGACGACCTCGTGCTGCGCCTCATCCAGGAGGACCCCGACTGCCTGGGCGCCACGTGCCTCTACGCCGTCTACGACCCCGTCTCCCGCGTATGCGTCTTCGCCCGTGCCGGCCACCCGCCACCGGCGTTGGTTCAGCCCGACGGCACGGTGGAGTTCCTGCACGACATCCCGTCAAACCTTCCGCTGGGTGTGGGAGGCCTCCCCTTCGAGACGATCGAGCGGCAGCTCCCTGAAGGCACCGTGCTCGCGCTCTACACGGACGGCCTCGTGGAGGATCTGGGACAGGACATCGACAAGGGACTGGACCGGCTGGCCCATGTCCTGGCCGGCTCCGACGGATCTCTGGAGCAGCTGTGCCAGGACATGGTGGCCGTGACGGCGGAGCCCCGCGCGGACGACGTCGCCCTGCTCCTGGCCCGGACCCGGGCGTTGGAAGCCGAACGGGTCGTCTCCTGGGAGCTGCCCTCCGATCCGGCGCTCGTCGCCGATGCTCGCGCCCTCGCCGATCGCCGGCTCCTCGCATGGGGCCTGGAGCCGCTCTCCTTCACCACTGAGCTCATCGTCAGCGAACTGGTCACCAACGCCATCCGGCACGCCTGCGGACCCATCGCCCTGCGTCTCGTCTACGCGGAAACGCTCGTGTGCGAAGTGTCCGACGGCAGCCTGAGCGCTCCCCATCTGCGCCGCGCGCGCACCAACGAGGAGGGTGGCCGAGGGCTGTTCCTGGTGGCCCAACTCGGGTCCCGCTGGGGCACTCGCTACGGCCGAATGGGCAAGACCGTCTGGGTGGAACAGGCCCTGCCTGGCGCGGAAGCCGCAGGCGGCCGACCCGATTGACGCAGCCGGGCACGTGCCGCCGGTCGTCAGGATCCTTGCTTCTCCAGCAGGCGTTCCGAGATGGTCGCCGCGGCCTGCTTGATGGCCAGGACGGCATGCTCGACATCGACGTCGCGCCGCACCTTCTCCTCCCAGGCGACACCGACGCTGCCCAGTGCTGTCTTCTGATCGGTGAGAATGGGCGCCGCGACGCCGATGACGCCGGGGTTGAATTCCCCCACGGTCAAGGCGTAGCCGTCCTTCTTGATCTTTCCGAGGTTCGCGCGGAACGTGCTCCAGCTGTCGCCGAGCCCGGCGTTCTCGATCTCGGTGCGCTGGCGAGGGTAGATGGCCTTGAGACGGTGATGGGGAAGATGAGCCAGGATCACCTTCGAGATCGCGCCCTGGAACAACGGGCGCCGCTGCCCGCGGCTGAACCGGTTGGCGGGGCCCTGCGGGGCACGGCATTCGCCGACGCACAGGACCGAATCGCGGAACGCGGTGCACAGAAGAGCCGAGTGGCCGATCTTGTCCACGAGATCCTCCAGCACGCCATGGCTCGCCAGGAGCAGCGGGTCCGTCAGACGCATCTGGAGGTCCATCTCGATGATCCGCGGACCGAGGGTGTACTGGCCGCTGTACATGGCGTCGAGCAGTCCCGCCTCGTGCAGGGTCTTGATGTAGCGGTATCCCGTGGACCTGGAGGTTTCCAGAGCCTCAAGGATGTCGGCCGTCGACCACACGGGCTGCGCTTCGGTGAACAGCTCCAGGATGGAGAGCATCTTGGCCAGGCTCGCGCTACCTTGAGTCGCTGTCACAGTCATCTTTAAACATTATCCCACATAGTGGGATAATGTCAACGCGATGATCGATTCCACACCGTTCAGGAAGACGGCTTGGTGACGGCGCTCATGGCGGCCATCATAGTGCGCCCGGGGTTCAGGCCGTCCGCTCGCGCAGCACCCTCGCCGCGTCCTCCGCTCCGCTGCGCGGGCTGGACAGCACGGGCTTGCCGACGGCTTCCGCGATCGCGGGCGCCAGCCTGGCCATGGACGCCTGGGCCAGGACGATCGCGTCGACCTCCGAGGCCAGCGCCTTCGCTCCATCCAGCACCATCGCGTCGTGGCCGTCGCGGTCCCCGGACATGAGCACAGAGAAGGCGCCTTCACAGAGCCGCTGCTGGACAGTGATGTCGCGGCCGGCCGCCCGTGCCTTCTCCTCGACGAGGGCACAGGTCGGCGGCAGCGTCGTGGGGACCGTCGCCAGGACGCCGATGTTGTTCGCGGTCTCGACCGCCGACGCGGTCATCGCGTCGTCGATCTTGACGATCGGGACGGAGACCAGGCGTCGGGCCACATCAATGGCGGGTCCGAGCGAGGAGCAGGCGGAGAAGATGACGTCGGCCCCCGCGGACTCCGCGGCCTGGGCGAGGTGCACCATGCGCTGGGTGCTGGCGGGCGAGATCTCGCTCTCGCGCATCACGGTCGCGAGCACGTCGCTGTCGACGAAGTGCAGGACCTTGGCGTCCGGCGCGAACTCCGCGAGGTAGTCGTTGATGGCCGGCTCGACGGTCACGAAGACGAGGCTGGTGTGCAGCACGGCGATCTTGGGAGTGGTGGACATGGTGGCTCCTAAACGGCTTGGGGACGTACGACGGTCTTGTGTCGTCGGTGACCTGCGGTGCGGCTCACGGTCAGCGGACTGAGTCGAGGTCGCGCGTTGCCCCCTCGGCGTGGGGGCTCAGGCGGCCGATGACCTCCAGGGCGGCGTCCCGGACCGCGTCGCGGCCCGCCGCCCACAGGGAGACGACGTCGGAGCCGGGCAGCGTGGACGGGAGGACACCGCGGACGGCTTCGAGGTAGGCGCGGCGCAGTTCGGCGTTGACGTTGACCTTGGCGACGCCCCGGGCGAGGGCACCCTGGAGCTCCTCGGCGGGCAGGCCGCTGGCGCCGTGCAGGACGAGCGGGACCGGTACCGCCTGGTGGATCGTGGCCAGCCGCTGCAAGTCCAGGTGGACCGGGTTCTTGGTGAAGCCGTGGACGTTGCCGACGGCGACGGCGAGTGCGTCCACTCCCGTCGCGGCCACGAATTCTGCCGCCTGCCGCGGGTCGGTCATCGCCGCGGTCTGTGCGACGGCGTCGGTGGAGACGTCCTCGTCGCCGGCCAGGGCACCGAGTTCGGCCTCCACCCAGGCACCGTGGTCACGAGCCCGCCGCACCGCCTCCTTCGTCAACGCGATGTTCTCGGCGAACGGCAGATGGGAGCCGTCGACCATGACGGAGGTGTAGCCGGCCGCCAGGCAGGCGGTGATCTCGTCCAGGTCCCGGCTGTGGTCGAGGTGCACTCCGAGGCGGGCGCCGGAGTGCGCGGCGGCGTCCAGCGCCAGCCGCATCAGGGCCTCGCGTCCGGCGTGCTTGAAGGGGCTGGAGCCCGCCTGGATCAGTACGGGCCGCCCGGCGGCCTCGGCGGCGGCCGTGATGCCCTGGACCGTCTCCAGGTTGTAGGCGACGAACCCGGGCAGGGCCCGGCCGGTGGCCGCGGCCTCCTTGAGAGCGTCGGTTCCGTGCAGCAGCATCAGGCGCTCCTGAGCAGGTCGAGGGCATCGGCGAGGGCGTCATCGCCGCCGACGTTCCCGGCGAAGACGATGTAGGGGATGCCGGCGGCGGGGCCTTCCACCGGCTCCCAGAGCGAGACGATGCCGGGAAGGAGGGTGCCCCGGGCCCAGGCGCGGCGGATCTCCAGGCCGTGCGTGGCGGTGTCGCTGGAGGTGATCCCGCCCTTGGCGACGACGAAGGCGGGCCGCCGTGCCGCGTTGACCTGGCGTACGGCCTCGACGAGCGAGGCGGAGACCCGGCGGGAGATCGCGAGACTGTCGTCCGCGTCGGCACCCGTCACCAGGGTGCGGGAGGTGCTGATCACGGCGTCGGTCGAGTCCAGCGCGCCGGCCGCCGCGACCGCGATCTCGGTTATGTGGGCGTCACGCCGCTCCTCGTCGAGCAGGAGGGCGACGTCCAGCTCGTACTCGGCGATCCCGCCCCGCTCCCGCAGCCGGTCCAACTGCCGTGTCGTCAGGGCGACATGAGAGCCTACGACGATGAGGCCGTGCGGCGCGTCCCCGCGCAGCGGGCGCAGTTCGGCGGGGGTGAGCGGTGTCCGCGCCGCCTGTCCGGCGCGGGCCCTGACGAAGGACGGTCCGACCCGGTACAGCAGCCGCGTGCCGTTCTCCTCCGCCTCGGCGAGGGCCAGGGCGAGAACCCGCAGATCGTCGTCGCACACCGCGTCGATCACCGCCGTACGCCCGCCGCTCAGCGAGGACAGCAGCCGCGCGGTATGGGTCGGGCCGCCGCCGCGCAGGTCGTCGAGGGTGATGCGCAGCACCTCGTCGGCGGCCACCCGTCCGCCGGTCTTCTCCTCCACCCACTCCGGCAGCGACGAACGCCGGTAGCCGAAGGTGGCGTCGCGGGCGAACTCGCTCTCGCCGACCGGCAGCAGACCTTCGGCGGTCTGCATCCAGTGGTGGGAGTTCACGGTCAGGCGGCCCGCCTCGATGTAGGCGGGAACCAGCACGACCCCGTCCACCCCGCTGAGTTCCTCCGCCAACACGTCGGTCTCCAGCGGGAAGTGGCCGCGCAGGGTGGAGTCGCCGCGGCTCGCCAGGACGTACCCGATGCCCTCGGCCGCCGACGCCTCGCGGAGGGCGCGGACGACCTCACGGTTGCGGCTGGCGGCGTCCACGGGGGACAGGCTGCGCGTGTTGGTGAGGACGAAGAAGGCCGAGCTGTCCTGGCGCAGCGCCCAGCGCAGGTCCTCCACCGACCAGGACGTCAGGACCGGGACGTCGGCGACCGTCTGGGTGCCGGTCGGATCGTCGTCGAGGACGACGAGACGGGGGCCGCCGGATATACGGGCGGCCACTACCGCGGCGCTCACCTCGTGCACCGGAGGCAGCCCACCGAGCACCGCGTCCTCGGGGACGGGCCGCGACTGGGCATGCAGGGGTAGAGACATGGCGAATTCCTGGCCTGTTCCGAGTAGTTGGGGCACGGCCACGGGGCACCGCGCGGCCGTCGTGGCTGCGTGTTGCCCCGTGAAGAGTCAGAAGGTGTGCAGGACCATCCGCAGGAACTCGGTCGGCTCGACGGCCTCGACAGGAACCGGACCCTCGTTGGCGAGGAATTCGTACCCGGTCTCCGGGCCGTACTCGGCGCCGCCGGCCGACACCTTGCCGTCGATCTGGAACAGGATCTCGATGGACGGGAACTGGCCCGCCTGGTACACGGCGCCGGGCTCCAGGCGCACGAACCCGATGCGCAGATCGCGCTCGGTGAAGCGGCCCAGCCACTTCTCCCAGACACCCGCGTCACCCTTCAGCCAGTCGTAGGCCTCCGGGTCCATGGCGATGACATCGGTGTACCGCGGGGGCGCGAACTCGAGCTTGCCTCCCATGGCGTGCTCGAAGATCGCCAGCGAACCGTCCACGACCTGGGGCGCGCCGTCGGCGTCCGTGTAGTGGTACATGCCCTTCTTGAACTCGCCTGTCTTGGCCAGCTCGGCGTTGGTCGCCTCACGCTGGGCGACGCTCAGGTAGCCCTGACCGCTCGCGCCGCCGCACTGCAGCACCATGGTCCGCAGGCCCTCGGCCCGCTCCTGGGGGCCGTAGTGGACGCTCTCGGGGAAGTACCCGACCCATCCCTGCTTGAGCACGTCGGTCTCGGTGTAGGGCAGCTCGCCCTGTATGACGTAGCGGATCTGGTCGAAGTTGTGCCGGTGGCGAGGCGTCCGCCAGCCGCCACCACCCGTGAGGCCCATGTTCAGGTCGTAGTTGTTGGGCGTGCCGTCCTCGCCGAACAGCAGGTGCTTCTGGTCCAGCTTTCCCTCACGCATGCTTCCGACCTGCTCGACGTCGGTGTCGGATGCCTTGCCTACACGCATCGCTGCTCCCTCACGGAATCGCTGTCACCCCATGGCACAAACCGATGGGCTGCGATTGACGATATCCCACATTGCGGGATACTGTCCAACAGTCAGTAGGGGGTGCCTCCTGGCGCCCCACGGATGACGCTCGTCTGGCGGGGTGGACCAGGCGAGGCGCGAGTGCATGCGGCCGAGGCGGTATCGGCGCTGCACGCCCACCACGAAACGCGACGCCGGGAGGGCCGACCATGACGACGACACCCCTGACCCACGCTCCATACGACTCCGGAGTGCCGGCGTCCGCGCGGGACTTCAGCGTGGATGGGCGGGTGGTCATCGTCACCGGCGCCGCCCAGGGCATCGGCCGCGAGCTGGCACGCCAGTTCGCGGCGGCCGGAGCCCTTGCCGTGGTGGCCGACCTCGACATCGACAAGGCGGAGACCGTCGTCAAGGAGATTCACGACGACGGCGGTGTCGGCCTGGCCGTCAGGGTGGACGTGGCCGACGAGCCGTCCGTCACGGCGATGGTCGACACCGTCATCGAACGGTGGGGCCGCGTCGACGTGCTGATCAACAACGCCTCGATCTTCGCCACCATCGAGAAGGGGCCGTTCGACCAGATCCCCCTGGACCAGTGGGAACAGGTGCTGAGGGTCAACGTCACCGGGAGCTACCTGTGCGTTCGGGCGGTGGCCTCTCATATGCGCGCGGCCGGCTTCGGCCGCGTCATCAACATCTCTTCCGACGCCGTGACCCGAGGCACCGTCAACTACCTCCATTACGTCACCTCGAAGTCGGCACTGATCGGCATGACGAACTCGTTGGCGCGCGAGCTGGGCGGCCACGGGATCACCGTCAACTGCGTACGACCGGGCAGCGTCGCCACGGAGGTCGACCGCGCCGTCAATCCCACCGTCGAGGTCCGCGAGCGCGCGGCCTCACTGCAGTGCATACCGCGCGGAATGGTCCCGACCGACCTGGTCGGAATCATGTTCTTCCTGGCCACACCTGCGTCCGCGTTCGTCACCGGCCAGACGATCGCCTGTGACGGCGGCTACACCCACAGCAGTTGACCGGTCGGCCACACCACACGCGGTCCGAGGAGGACTCACTCATGAGGCAGTACCCGCACCTCTATATAGACGGTCAGTGGACCGAACCGACCGATGCCCGCGAACTGGAACTCGTCGACCCCACCCGCGAGGAGGCGTTCGCCCGCGTGGCTCTGGGGAGCGCGGCCGACGCGGACCGCGCGGTCGCCGCGGCCCGGCGGGCGTTCGAAAGCTTCTCCACCACCTCGGTGGAGGAGCGGATCGCGTTGATCGACCGCATCATCGACGCGTACGAGGCACGCATCGACGACTTCTCCGAGCTGATCGCGCGGGAAGTCGGCATCCCCGTCGCCAACCGCGCGCAGGTCACGGGCCCGGCCCAGCACATGAGGGTGGCCCGCGACCTGCTGCGCGAGTACCCCTTCGAGTCGAGGATGGGCGGCGCCATCGTCCGCCGCGAGCCGATCGGCGTCTGCGCGCTGGTGTCACCGTGGAACTGGCCGATCCAGACCGGCGTGATCAAGCTCATCTACGCGCTGGCCGCCGGCTGCACAGCGGTCGTCAAGCCCAGCGTCAACTCCGCCGCGAGCGGCGTTCTCCTGGCCCAGGTGCTGCACGAGGCCGAGGTGCCGCCAGGCGTGTTCAATCTGGTCAACGGCGCAGGCCGGGACGTGGGCGACAGGCTCTCCCGCCATCCGGACGTGGACATGATCTCCTTCACCGGCTCCACCGGCGCCGGCCGTCAGGTCGGAGCCGCCGCCGCGGAGACCGTGAAGCGGGTCTGCCTCGAACTGGGCGGCAAGTCGGCGAACATCGTGCTGCCCGACGCCGACCTCGAGAAGGCCGCGCGCTGGAACATCCAACGCTGCTTCTTCAACGCCGGTCAGTCCTGCCACGCCCCCAGCCGCATGCTGGTGCACGAGAGCCAGATCGAACAGGTGGTGCCCTTCCTGGTCGATGAGGCACGCGGCTTCCGCCTCGGCGACCCGCTGGAGAGTTCGACCACCATGGGCCCGGTCGTCAGCGCCGCCCAGTTCAAGTCGATCAGGGACCACATCCAGGGCGCCGTCGACGAGGGTGCCCGTCTCGTCACCGGTGGCCTCGATCGCCCCGACGGCCTCGACCACGGCTATTTCGTGCAGCCCACGGTGTTCACCGGGGTCACGCCCGACATGACGATCGCCCGGGAGGAGGTCTTCGGACCTGTCCTCGCCGTCCTGTCCTACCGGGACGAGGACGAGGCCCTGCGCATCGCCAACGACTCGGTCTACGGGCTCGGCGGCTTCGTCTTCGGTGGCGACCGGACGAACGCCCGCCGCGTGGTGAACGGTCTACGGGCCGGACGGATCAGCTACAACGGCGCCGCCACGGACTCGTACACCCCCATGGGCGGCTACAAGCAGTCCGGCATCGGCCGCTCGATGGGCAGGTTCGGGTTCGAGGAGTACCTCGAAGTCAAGTCCGTTTACGGGTTCGAGGACGAGGCGCAGGCCCTGCCGCCTCTCTTCGGCTGAGACACCCCGAACCAGGCAGGAGCCTTCCGAACATGACCAGCGAATCCACCCCTCTGCTGCGCAATCCCGCCAAGGAGAAGCTGTCCAGAGGCGAGACGGTGTACTCGATGACCGTCCGGCTGGTGCGGACCGTCGACATCGCCGCCATCGCCCACACGGCCGGCTTCGACTCCGTCTACATCGACATGGAGCACAGCCCGTTTCCCTTGGACGCCGCGGCCCAGATCTGCATGGCCTGCAATCACCTCGGCGTCACCCCCCTAGTGCGGGTCCCCGGTCTGGACCCGCACTACATCGCAAGGGTCATGGACTCCGGCGCCATGGGGATCATCGTGCCCGGCGTACAGTCCGCCGACGAGGCGCGCACCGCCGTCCGTGCCGTGAAGCACGCGCCGCTGGGGGAGCGTTCCCTGGCGGGTTCCCCGCCTCAGCTGCACTTCCGGTCCTTCCCCGCAGACCAGACCATCCGCGCGCTCGATGAGGCCTCCATGGTGGTGGCGCAGATCGAGAACCGGCCCGGTCTGGACGCGGTGGAGGAGATCGCCGCGGTGGACGGAATCGACGTGCTCCTCGTGGGCGCCAACGACCTCACCCTCGAGCTGGGTATCGCGGGGCAGATGGACCACCCCGAGCTGCACAAGGCATACCTGCGCGTCATCGAAGCCTGCCGCGTGAACGGAAAGACCGCGGGCGTCGGCGGACTGGGAGGGCGCCCGGACCTGATCCGCCAGTACCTCGACCTCGGCGCCGGCTACGTCTCCACCGGTAACGACATCTCCTTCCTGAGCGCCGCCGCAGCCCAGAAGCGCCAGCAGTTCGACTGATCGCGGAACAGGGAGCACACATGAAAATCTGCGTATACGGTGCGGGGGCCGTCGGCGGCCACATAGCCGGACGCCTTGCCGCGGGCCGGGCCCAGGTCTCACTGATCGCCCGCGGTGAGCAGCTGGCCGCGATCCAGCAGCACGGGCTGCGGGTAGAGGTCCGTGACAGCGAGTTGATGATGTCCCGCCCGATGGCCACCGATCGGCCCGGCGATCTGGGGCCGCAGGACATCGTCATCGTCGCGGTCAAGGCCCCGGCTCTGCCGGCCATCGCCGAGCACCTCGGGTCTCTGCTCCATCGGGACAGCCTGGTGCTCTTCGTCAACAACGGCATTCCCTGGTGGTACTTCCACGCGCACGGTGGCCCCCTGGACGGAACGCACCTTCGACGGCTCGATCCCGAGCGGGCGCTGTGGGACGGCATCGGGCCCGAACGCGCCGTGGGCGCCGTCGCCTACACCGCCTGCACCGTGGTCGAGCCCGGAGTCATCCGCGCCGCGAACCCGCGCAACCGCCTCATCGTCGGACGCCCCGACGGTCGGCCCGACACGAGGCTCGACGCGCTGGCGTCCCTCCTGAACCCCACCGGCCTGGAAGTCACCGTCACACCGGGGATCCGCGACGCCGTCTGGGCCAAGCTGCTGATGAACCTCATCGGAGGCTCACTGGCCGTCCTCGCCGACTCGGCCATGAAGGACGTCCTCGACAAGCCCGCCGTTGCCGGCACCGCCAAGGCGATGGCGTCCGAAGGCGCCGCCATCGCCCGTGCCCTGGGCTGTGATCCGGGCGATCCCGAGGAGGGCCTGAGCAAGCTGGCGACCTCCGGTCATCTCCAGAGCATCGCGCAGGACCTGCGGGCCGGTCGGCCCATGGAGATCGACGCCATGTTCCGCGTCCCCCTCGATCTGGCCGACATGGTGCAGGTCCCGACCCCCAACCTCGAGCTGGTGATCGAACTGGCCACCCAGCGGGCCCGTGTGGCGGGCCTCTACCACGACACCAGTCGATGACATCGCTCCCCGCTCGAAGGAGCATGTCTCGTGCTGCGACCGTTTCCACGATTGATGATCGTCACCATCGTGGCGCAGACCGTCGTCTCCGGGCTACGGCCGCTGTTGTCCTACGAGGCCCTGGCGCTCGATGCGAGCGCGACCGAGCTCGGCGTGCTCACCGCGTCGTTCTCGGTGGTGTCCCTCGTTGTCGCGGTGCCCCTGGGCCGCGCGGTCGATCGTTGGGGAGAGCGACCCTTCCTGACCGTGGGCCTGTTCGTCATGGCGGTGGTATCTCTGAGCCTGCTCGCACCTCAGCGCCTCACGAGCCTGGTGGCGGGCAGCGCCCTGCTCGGCCTCGGCCACCTGGGCACGATGCTCGGCATCCAGACGCTCATCGCGCGTACCGAGGACGGCGCACAACGCGATCGCCGGTTCTCGGTCTTCACGATCGTCAACTCGACCGGTCAGATGTTCGCGCCGGCCGCGGCCGGTCTGCTGGCCGGCCACGTCGGGTCCACGGACGCCGCCACGAGCTCGTTCTCCGGGAGCCGGGCGTTCGCCGCGGCCGCCATCGCCGCCGCCTTGGGTCTGGCGGCCTCTGTCGGCCTCGGCCGGTCCCCCCGGAGCCGGGGCGGCAGAGCGAGTCGAGCAGTACGACTCCCACGAGGCGGCTTTCGTACGGTGCTGAAGGTGCCCAGCATGCCCAACGCGCTGCTGGCCAGCTTCACCGTACTTTCCTCCATCGACCTGCTCGGCGCCTACCTCCCTGCCTACGGTGCGCAACGTGGGCTGTCGGTGCGAACCGTAGGCCTGCTCCTGGCCGCGCAGGGAGCCGCATCCCTGACGGCGCGCGTCGGGATGCTCCGGCTGATCCGTCTGCTGACCCGGCGCCGTCTGCTCTCCCTCAGCATGCTGGTCGCCGCGGGCGGCCTCGCTGCTCTGCCGTTGGTCGACCAGCTGCCGGGGCTCTGTCTGCTGATGGTCGTCATCGGCTTCGGCCTGGGCCTCGGCCAGCCGATCACCCTCGCCTGGGTGGCCGAACACGCGCCGGACGGACTCCAGGGCACCTCGATGAGCATGCGGCTGGGCGGCAATCTGCTGGGTCAGACCCTCGTGCCGGTGACGGTCGGTGCGGTGGCGGGGGCGACCGGCCTCGCAGCGGCCTTCCTCTCACCTGCCGTGCTCCTGGCGACAGCGGGCTTCTTCGTCTTCCGGTCGCGACTGCGGGAGTGAGGGCAGGCAGCTTCGCACGGCGTTCCGGAGCGGTGGCAGAGACGGGCACTCCAGCCATTGACTTAATCTCACAATGCAGGATAGCTTCAAGAATCACTACGAGAGCCGTGCACTGTCGCTACTGAACCGCCTCCACGTTGCAACAGCGTGTGACGGCGGAGCCGCCAGTTCAGCTTGATCGAGACGGTCCCCCTCCTTCACAAGTAAGAGCGGTTCACCAACACGCCGTCGTGTTCGCGTCGTTGAGCGCCGAGCACCGAGCCAAAGGTTGTAAGACGCATGATCGGACAACGTCGATCGAACCCATGCGGAACTCGTCACCCCGGCCTGGCCCCCGCCAGCTCCTGCCTCGTCCCGGGCTCGGCACGGCAGGGAGGCCTCGGCCGATGAACACTCACGTCAACGCGGGCCGACGGCTCGACAACCTGTCCGTCGGCAAGTTCCACCGACGCCTGGCGCTGCTCGTCGGCGTCGGCATGTTCTGCGACTCGTTCGACAACACGCTGTCGGCCGGGGTGCTGGCGTCGGTCCTGGACACCGGCTTCTCGACGCTGAAGCTGAACTCGCTCTTCCTGTCGGTCACCTTCGCAGGCCTCGCGATCGGGGCGTCCTTCGCGGGCTGGCTCAGCGACCGGTTCGGACGCGCCTTCGCCTTCCAGTTCAGCCTGGCGCTGTTCGGGATCCTCGCTCTGTGCGCGGCGATGGCGCCGTCCATGGAGGTGCTCATCGCCCTGCGAGGCGTGATGAGCATCGGCATGGGTGCCGAATACGTCATCTGTTACGGCATGATCACCGAGTTCATTCCGCCCGGCCGCCGGGGCCGATACCTGGGTCTCCTCGGTATCTTCGGCGGGATCGGTGTCTCGCTGTCCTCGGTCCTCGGCTGGGTCGTCATACCCGTCTGGTCCTGGCGTGGGATGTTCGTCATCGGCGGCGTGGCCGCGCTGATCGCCTGGTGGCTGCGCAGGGGTATGCCGGAGTCCCCGCAGTGGCTGGAGGCGCGCGGCCGGTACGAGGAGGCCGAGGCCGTCATCCGCAGGATCGAGCGGGAGTCCGGCGCGCCGAGCGGGGCGACCAGCTCGACGCCGGTCGCGCACGAGAAGGACGAGAAGGCCGAGTGGGTGCCGATCACGGTGCTGTTCTCGCGGCCTGTCATCCGGCGGACGCTGATGGCCCTGATCCTGACCGTCACCTGCCTGTTCGGTTCGTACGTCGTGACCGGCTGGATCCCCACGTTCTTCGTGGAGCAGGGGATGACGGTGTCGAAGTCGCTCGGGTTCAACGCGGCCATCATGTCCGGCTATGTCGCGGGCCCGCTGCTGTGCCTGTTCATCGTCGACCGCCTCGGACGGCGTCGCAGCATCATGATGTTCGGGACCCTCGCCGCGGTCTTCGCCGGCATCTATCCGTTCATGACACAGTCCGCGGCGGTCATCGCCATCGGATTCATCCTGGTCGCCACGGTCGCGTCGTTCCTGACCCTGGGCCTGGGCACGACCCCGGAGTTCTTCCCCACGGCCTTCCGCTTCCGCGGCGGCGGCTTCTCCCAGACCGTCGGTCGCGTCGGCCTGATCGCCTCCCCCTTCGTCGTCCTGTGGCTGTTCAACCGCTTCGGCGTCCTCGGGGTCATCCTGGCCGTCTCGGGCATGTACGTCGTCGTGACCCTGCTCAACGCCGTCGCCGGCGTCGACACCTCCCGCGAGGCCCTGGAGCAGATCGCCCCGGAGAGCCACCTCGACGACGTGCCGGAGGAATCCGGCAGCGCGCCTGCCCGACAGCCGGAGCCGGAGGCGTCTGCCGGCTCCTCGCTCTCGGAACCGTCCGGCGCGGCCCGGTCGCCCGGCTCGAACGGCTGAACCCTTCGCCGGCAGCAGGCCGCGGCCTGCTGCCGGCCCTCACACGAGCGGCGTCATCGACGCCATCCGCCTCCTGACCATCGAGGATGGTAGACATGAAGGCTGTTCTCTTCCTGGGCGAAGGAAAGATCGATCTCCGCGAACTTCCCGACCCGACGCCCGGGCCGGACGAAGTCGTCATCCGCATGAAGGCCTCCGGCATGTGCGGGAGCGACCTGCATCACCTCCACGGCCCGCTGCGCACCGGATCCGAGCTGGTCATCGAAGGGCATGAGCCGTGCGGAGTCGTCGAGCTCGTCGGTGACGCCGTGCGGCCCAGCGAGGCCAAGGTCGGAGACCGGGTCATGGTCCACCACTACGACGGCTGCCGCACCTGTCGATACTGCCGTTCCGGCTGGACGCAGTACTGCCCGAACGCGCGCACGGTGTACGGCGGGCTGGACGGCGACGGCGGACACGCGGACTTCATGAAGGTTCCCGCGCACACGCTCATCGCCCTGCCCGACTCCCTGTCGTTCAAGACCGGCGCGGCCATCTCGTGCGGCACCGGCACGGCCTTCGCGGCGATCAAGAGGGTCGGCCTGTCCGCCGACGAGACCGTCGCGGTCTTCGGCCAAGGACCTGTGGGGCTGAGCTGCACCATGCTGGCCAAGGCATTCGGGGCGCGGGTCATCGCCGTCGACGTCGAGCCCTCCCGGCTGGCGATGGCCGAACAGTTCGGCGCCGACCACGTCGTCGACGCACGGGAGAAGGACCCCGTGGCCGCTGTCCGGGGACTGACCCGAGGCGGCGAAGGCGCGGACAAGGCCCTCGAATGCAGCGCCAACGCCACCGTGCGCCGTCAAGCGGTCCAGGCACTCCGGCGTTGGGGAACCGCCTGCATGGTCGGGGTCTTCGGCACCGTCGAACTGGACAGCGAGGAACTCATCCAGCTGCAGAAGACCGTCGTGGGCTCGCTCACCTTCAGCAAGAACCTCCAAGAGGAGTGTGCCCTGTTCGTCGCCGAGCGCGGCCTGGACGTGGAGTCGCTGTTCACCCACGAGTTCCGGCTGAACGAGGCGGAAAAGGCCTACGAGCTGTTCGACCGACGCCAGATCGGCAAGGGCGTCTTCATCTTCGACTGACGCGGTGTCGCGGCTCAGGTGAGAGGTAAGGAAAGTGACCACATCCCAGCAGAACCTCGCTCCGGGCGAGCAGGCCCAGGCCTTCTTGTCCCGCGAGGTGCACCATCACTTCGTCGATGGCGAGAGCGTCCCGGCCGTGTCCGGGCAGACCCTGACCACGGTGAACCCGTCGACCGGAGCGGTCCTGGCGCGGATCGCCTCCGGTGATGAGGCCGACGTCGATCGCGCGGTCGTCTCCGCGCGCAAGGCGTTCCAGGGTCAGTGGAGCGCCTGGACCCCGTACGGGCGCCAGGCGCTCCTGACGCGCGTCGCCCAGATCCTCGACGAGAGGTTCGAGGAACTGATCCAGATCGAGGCCATGGACATGGGCGCCCCGGTCTCGAGGCTGCGCAACAGCAAGCCCGCCTTGATGAAGATGCTGTCGTTCTTCGCCTCGCAGGCGGCGAACATCTCGGGCGAGACGCTGATGAACGGCATCCCCGGCAACGTCACCACGATGACGTTGAAGGCCCCGGTCGGCGTCGTCGGCGGCATCATTCCCTGGAACGGTCCGCTCAACGGCCAGTTCTGGATCATCGGCGCCGTTCTGGCCAGCGGGTGCACCGCCGTACTGAAGCCGTCCGAGGACGCCTCTCTGTCGGTGCTGAGGGTGGCCGAGCTCCTCTACGAGGCCGGGGTGCCGGCGGGTGTGGTGAACGTCGTCACCGGCCTGGGCAAGGAAGCCGGCCACGCGCTGTCGGCCCACCCCGACGTCGACCGCATCGCCTTCACCGGATCGACGCAGACCGGACGCAGCATCATCGAGGCGTCCACCGTGAACATCAAGAAGCTCCAGCTGGAGCTGGGCGGCAAGTCGGCGGACATCGTGTGCGCGGACGCGGACCTGGACAAGGCGGTGCCGGGTGCCGCGATGGGGGTCTTCGCCAACTCGGGGCAGATCTGTTTCGCCGGCACCCGGGTCCTGGTCCAGCGGGCCGTCGTCGACGAGTTCACCGAGCGGCTCCTCGCGTTCATGGACACCCTGCGGGTCGGGCACAGCCTGGATGCCGCTGCCACGTTGGGCCCGGTCATCTCCCAGCCCCAGCTGGACAAGGTGCTGTCCTACATCGATGTCGGACAGGGCGAAGGCGCCGAACTGCTCCGCGGGGGTCGGCGGCTCGGGGGCGAGTTCGAGAACGGGTACTTCATGCAGCCGAGCGTCTTCGCCGGCGTGACCAACAAGATGCGCATCGCCCGCGAGGAGATCTTCGGCCCGGTCCTGTCGATCCTGCCATTTGACGACGTGGACGAAGCCGTCGCCATCGCCAACGACAGCGAGTTCGGCCTCGGGGGAGCCGTCTGGTCGCAGAGCCTGTCCACCGCCCTCCGCGTGGTCCACGGCGTCCACACCGGCACGATGTGGGTGAACTGCTATGGCTACATCGATCCGCTGGTCGGGTTCGGCGGAACGAAGATGAGCGGCTACGGCTCCAAGGGAAGCGCCGCCCACATGGACAACTACCTGTACACCAAGAGCGTTTACATCGAGCTCTGAGGTCTGATGCCTTCAGGCGGCCGCGCACCAGCCCTGTCATGATCGTTCCGACACCGAGGCGTCATATGCCCCTTCCTACCGCCGACCTGGTCCACCACCTCGCCGATGCCGTCGTCGGCGCGAGGTACGCACAACTCCCGGCCGACGCCGTGGAAGCGGCGAAGAAGAGCATCCTGGACACGCTGGGAGTGATTCTGGCGGCCGGCGGCACAGAGCCCGCCGTGCAAGGGGTCGTCGACCTGGTGCGGGAGAGCGGGGGGCGGCCCGAGGCTTCCGTACTCGCCTTCGGCGGCAAGGCCCCGGCGATCATGGCGGCCTTCGCGAACGGGGCCATGGCGCACTGTCTGGACTACGACGACCAAACGCCGTGGGGACAACACGCGTCCAGTTCCGTCATCCCGGCGGCGCTCGCCGTCGCGGAGCGGAAAGGTGGCGTCTCTGGCAGGGAATTGATCGTGGCGGTCGCCGTGGGACAGGACATCTTCGCTCGCCTGCGGTGCAACGTCGGCTGGCGCAAGGACTGGAACCTGTCGTCCGTGATGGGCGTGTTCGCCGCCACCGCGGCGGCGGGCCGGGTGCTCGGCCTTTCTCGCGAGCAGCTGACCAACGCGTTCGGCATTGCCAGTATGCAGTCGTGCGGGGTCATGGAAATGGTGTGCGGGACCGGCAGCGACCTGCGCGGAATGTACGCGGGATTTCCCGCGAAGGGTGCGGTCATGGCGGCTCTGCTGGCCGAAAAGGGAACAACGGGAGTCGAGTCCCTCTTCGAAGGCGAGTACGGGTTCTTCGCCACGTACTTCGACGGCGAGTACGACCGGGACAGGATTCTGGAAGACCTGGGCGTCGACTACAAGGGTGGCGGGACCCTCTACAAGCTCTGGCCGGCGGTCGGTACCGCGCACAGCCACATTCACGCGACCGTCGATCTGATGACGCGTCATGACCTGAGCGTGGACGACATCGACGAGATCAGGGTCTACGTCGGCGACTACCACGACGTGATGTGCAGGCCCTTGGCGGCCCGACGCGCGCCCACGACGCTCGTCGACGCGAAGTTCAGCCTCCCCTTCCTGGTGGCCGTCGCGGCCGTACGCCGGGGGATGGGTGTCTCGGACTTCACCGCCCAGGCACTGAACGACCCTAGGGTACTGGCCGTCGCGCGGAAAGTGGTGCCGGTACAAGACGGCTCCCTGGACTGGAAGTTGGAACTTCCGCCAGGACGGGTCGAGATCGTCCTGCGCGACGGTCGCAGGTTCGAAAGGGTGGGAGTCGACGTACCGGGCGGCCCGGAGGCACCCATGACGTGGGACGACATCGCCCGAAAATTCGCCACCTGTGCGTCTGCCGCCACGGCGCCCCCATCGATGGACCAGGTCAGGACGGTGCAGCGGATGACCCGGGAGCTCGAGTCGCTGAACGACGCGACCGAAGTGCTGCGCGTGCTGGTGTGAGCAGTCGGGTCGCGCCGGGCTCAAGTCAGCTGCCGCTCAGGCGGCCGGCTCCCAGTTCGACACGGACGATGCGATCGTCCCCCGAGCGCGGCTCGGCGTGTCCGTCGGTGTTGTTGGTGAGGAACCAGAGGGCTCCGTCCGGGGCGAGAGCGACGGCGCGGATACGTCCGTACTCACCCTTGTAGTACTCGGTCGAGGTCGACAGGTCCGAGAGCGGCACGGCGCGCAGGACCTGGCCGCGGAGGTTGGCGATGAACAGGGTGCCCTCGACGGCGAGAAGACCGCTCGGGCTGGCGTCGGCTGGGCTCCACTGCTGGACGGGGTCGATGAAGTCCTCGTCGCCGCCTCGGCCCTCCGCCGTGGGCCAGCCGTAGTTGCCTCCAGGGCGGATGATGTTCAGTTCGTCCCAGGTGCCCTGGCCGAACTCGGTCGCGAACATGGTGCCGTCGGTAGTCCACGCCAGGCCTTGGACGTTGCGGTGCCCATAGCTGTAGACGAGTGAGTCGGGGAACGGGTTGTCGTCCGGGACGCCGCCGTCCGGAGTCATCCGAAGGATCTTGCCCGAGAGCGCGTCGAGGTCCTGCGCACTGCTTGAGTTGCCGGCGTCACCGACACCGGCATACAGCATCCCGTCCGGACCGAAGGCGATGCGCCCGCCGTTGTGGTAGCTCGCGGACGGCAGTCCATCAAGGATGGTCTTGCCGGAGCCCAGCGTGAAGAACCCCGGAGAACCGGACAGCGCGTACCGCTCGATGCGATTGCCGTCCTGCCCCGTCGAGTACACGTACAGACGGCTCCGTCCGTCGACGGCGAGTCCGAGCACACCGCCTTCACCGCCGTGAGCGACGCCGTCGATCGTGCCGACGACCCGGGAGCGTCCAGAACCGTCGAGTTCGAGGATGCGTCCCGTGTCCCGTTCACTGACCAGTGGCGTTCCCTCGATGAACACCACGGACCAAGGTGCGCCCAGACCGGTAGCCACTTCGCGTGGTGTGCCTGTCGGTGCCATCGCGACACCGGGGCTGCCGGAGAAGGACGGCACGGAACCGGTGGCCGGTCGAGGTGCCGGGGCGTCCGCGGTGGTGCAGGCAGTGAGGCCGATACCGATCGCGAGGGTCGTCGCGAAGGCCCGGGTCAGTCGAGCGTGTGCCATGTGTCTCCTCGGTAAGGCGCGCCGGATGTGGCATGTCGGTTCTCACTCGTCGGGGTTTCGGCCTGGGAGGTACTGACAGGGCTTCCCACCTGGGGTTGTTGCGCTTTTAGCCTCGAAGGCATGAGCACAGTGAGTTCTCTCGACCCGAGGCGGTCTCGGCGAGCGGGTCTGAGGTGGGCCCTTCCGCTCGTCCTCGCCTTCACCTTCGTCACGGCAGCGTGCACCAGCGAATCGGACGACACGGCTTCCCCGAGCACTTCGCCCACGCCGTCGTCATCGGCGGCCTCCCGCGCCCCGGCCTCCGAGAACCCGTCCTCGCCGAGCGAGCGGACCGCGAACTCGACCCCGATCAGGATTACGATCGGCGACACCGTGCTCTCCGCTCGCCTGTGGGACAACGCCACCGCCCGTGACCTGGTGAGGCAGCTTCCGGTCACCGTGGAGTTCAGCGATCTCATGAACGCGGAGAAGGCCGGGCACCTGCCCCGGGACCTCTCGACGGACGGCATGCCCGAAGGGGACGACCCACAGTCCCGGGACATCGGCTACTACGCGCCATGGGGAAACCTCGTCTTCTACTACGGTGATGTCGACTACTGGGACGGCATCGTGAGGATCGGTCAGTTCGACGGGGACGTGGACGCGATCGCGGACCAGCCCGACGGCTTCAGGGCGCGAGTCGAGCTGGCTCGCTGAGCCCACGCCGCCAGCAGGGCGAGCGCGTCGCCGGCGGGTGTCCCAGGCTCCGCGCTGTACGCGACGATCGACAACCTCAAGTCGGCGGGCACGGCGAGAACCTCGAACGACAGGGTCATCTCTCCGACCGCCGGGTGGCGAAGACGCTCTTCGCCGGTGTGCTGAAGGTGCACGTCGTAGTGGGCCCACACCTCGGTGAAAGTCGGGCTCGCCGCCTGGAGTTCGTCGATCAGGGCTCTGAGATCCCGGTCCGCGGGGCTGCGCACGGTCTCCGAGCGGAGCGCCGCGGCGATGGCGTGGCAGGCACGCCGCCAATCGGGATAGAACTCCCGGGCGCGAGGGTCGAGGAAGACGAAACGCGCGAGGTTCGGAGGCTGCCCCGAGCCAGTGAGCAGAGTGGAGTACAGGGCTCGCCCGAGACTGTTCGCGGCGATGACGTCCTGCTGGGAGTTGCGTACGACAGCGGGCGCCTGCAGGGCGTCGAGTAAGCGCCGTACGGGCGCCCGGACATGCACGGACGCGGAACGGCCGCCCGGTACGGTCGTCCAGCCCCGACCGCGGGCCAGATCGAACAGATGGGCCCGCTCGGTGTCGTCGAGCCGGAGCGCCCGCGCGACGGACTGGAGCACGCTGTCCGACGCTCCTTCGATTCGACCGCGTTCGAGGCGGGTGTAGTAGTCGACGCTCACGCCGGCCAGGCGGGCGACCTCCGCGCGCCGCAGGCCCGGAACGCGGCGTTCTCCGCCCAGGTCCTCCAACCCGACCTGCTCGGGCCGCACACGGGCACGGCGCGTGGTGAGGAAGGAGCGAACTTCCTCCTGTCGATTCATCACAGCTGCCTCACGTCGACCAGTCGGCCCGCGCGACGGATGGAAGGTACGGACCCGCACGATCCAGGCCTGGCGAGCTTGATTTCGGGAGGGATATCCGACGTACCTGGCCGGAATGCTCACAGGAATGAACTTTGCAGTTAATCCCGCTTCCCATAAGAGGAGAATTCCTTCGGGAGATGAGGCTGTCCAGGGGAGAAATTCCTCCCCCCTTGGGTGGTGGTCCCAATACAGGGCTTCCAGTTGGGAGGGGTCGACTTCGTCCGGGGCCCGCCAGCCGGGGC
>NZ_JBEYVC010000120.1:0-32962 GCF_040643855.1 Streptomyces sp. NPDC047072
CGGGCGCCGTTATGTCTCGGGGGACTTCTCGGCGCCGGGCTCTTGCCGTGCGAGCGCCACATGGGTACCGGAGGTTATCCACAGGCTCCGACGGCCGGGTCGGCGCCGTCGTAGGCTGGAGATCCCCCGGCCGGTCCCCGCGTCGGGTCCTTCGCGTTGCCCAGCCTCAGCCGTAACCCTCGCTGAAACCCCCGAAGCCCCAGCCGAACCCCGGACGAAAGCCGCCCCGAATGAGCCTGCACGGTCTGCTCGACGCCGTCGTCAAGGATCCCGCCCTCGCGGAAGCGATCACGGCGGCCCAGGACGGCAACCGCATGCACGTCGACCTGGTCGGCCCCCCGGCGGCCCGCCCCTTCGCCGTCGCCGCCCTCGCCCGCGAGGTCGGCCGTCCCGTGCTCGCCGTGACCGCGACCGGGCGCGAGGCCGAGGACCTGGCCGCGGCCCTCAGGACCCTCCTGCCCTCCGAGGGCGTCGTCGAGTACCCCTCCTGGGAGACCCTGCCGCACGAACGCCTCAGCCCCCGCAGCGACACCGTCGGCCGCCGCCTGGCCGTCCTGCGCCGTCTGGCCCACCCCCGCCCCGACGACCCCGAGACCGGCCCGGTCTCCGTGGTCGTCGCCCCCGTGCGCTCCGTGCTCCAGCCGCAGGTCAAGGGCCTCGGCGACCTGGAGCCCGTGGCCCTGCGCACCGGACAGACCGCCGACCTGAACACCGTCGTGGAGGCCCTCGCCGCGGCCGCCTACGCGCGCGTGGAACTCGTTGAGAAGCGCGGCGAGTTCGCCGTCCGCGGCGGCATCCTCGACGTCTTCCCGCCCACCGAGGAACACCCCCTGCGCGTCGAGTTCTGGGGCGACGACGTCGAGGAGATCCGCTACTTCAAGGTCGCCGACCAGCGCTCCCTGGAAGTCGCCGAACACGGCCTGTGGGCCCCGCCCTGCCGAGAACTCCTGCTCACCGACGACGTCCGCGCACGCGCGCGTGCCCTCGCCGAGCAGCACCCCGAACTCGGCGAACTGCTCGGGAAGATCGCCGAGGGGATCGCCGTAGAAGGCATGGAGTCCCTGGCTCCCGTCCTCGTCGACGACATGGAGCTGCTCATCGACGTCCTGCCCAAGGGTGCCATGGCCGTCGTATGCGACCCGGAGCGGGTACGCACGCGTGCGTCCGATCTCGTGGCCACCTCGCAGGAGTTCCTCCAGGCGTCCTGGGCGGCCACCGCGGGCGGCGGCGAGGCGCCCATCGACGTCGGCGCGGCCTCCCTGTGGTCCATCGCCGACGTCCGTGACCGCGCGCGCGAGCTGGACATGATGTGGTGGTCGGTCTCGCCGTTCGCGGCCGATCTCGAACTGGAGGCGGACACCCTCAAGTTGGGCATGCACGCCCCCGAGACCTACCGCGGCGACACCGCCAAGGCGCTCGCCGACACCAAGGGCTGGCTCGCCGACGGCTGGCGCGCGGTCTTCGTGACCGAGGCCCACGGCCCCGCGGCCCGTACCGTCGAGGTGCTCGGCGGCGAGGGCATCGCGGCCCGACTCGACGCGGAGCTGGAGTCCCTGAGCCCGTCCGTCGTGCATGTGGCGTGCGGCTCGATCGAGTACGGCTTCGTGGATCCCTCCCTGAAGCTCGCTGTCCTCACCGAGACCGACCTGACCGGGCAGAAGGCGGCCGGCAAGGACGGCGCCCGGATGCCGGCCCGGCGCCGCAAGACCATCGACCCGCTCACCCTGGAGACGGGCGACTACATCGTCCACGAACAGCACGGCGTGGGCCGCTACATCGAGATGGTCCAGCGGACCGTGCAGGGCGCCACGCGCGAGTACCTCGTCGTCGAGTACGCCCCCGCCAAGCGCGGCCAGCCCGGCGACCGCCTCTACATCCCCACCGACCAGCTGGAGCAGATCACCAAGTACGTCGGCGGCGAGGCACCCACCCTGCACCGGCTCGGCGGCGCCGACTGGACGAAGACCAAGGCGCGCGCCAAGAAGGCCGTCAAGGAGATCGCCGCCGACCTGATCAAGCTGTACAGCGCGCGGATGGCGGCCCCCGGGCACACCTTCGGCCCGGACACCCCGTGGCAGCGCGAGCTGGAGGACGCCTTCCCGTACGCGGAGACGCCCGACCAGCTCACCACCATCGCCGAGGTCAAGGAGGACATGGAGAAGTCGGTCCCCATGGACCGCCTGATCTGCGGCGACGTCGGCTACGGCAAGACGGAGATCGCCGTGCGGGCCGCCTTCAAGGCCGTCCAGGACGGCAAGCAGGTGGCGGTCCTCGTCCCGACCACGCTGCTGGTGCAGCAGCACTTCGGGACGTTCTCCGAGCGCTACTCGCAGTTCCCCGTGGTGGTGAAGGCGCTCAGCCGCTTCCAGACCGACACCGAGGCGAAGGCCGTCCTGGAGGGCCTGCGCGAGGGCTCGGTGGACGTCGTCATCGGCACCCACCGCCTCTTCGCCTCCGAGACGAAGTTCAAGGACCTCGGCCTGGTCATCGTCGACGAGGAGCAGCGCTTCGGCGTCGAGCACAAGGAGCAGCTGAAGAAGCTGCGCGCCAATGTCGACGTGCTGACCATGTCGGCCACGCCGATCCCGCGCACGCTGGAGATGGCGGTCACGGGCATCCGCGAGATGTCCACGATCACGACTCCGCCGGAGGAGCGCCACCCGGTGCTCACCTTCGTCGGTCCGTACGAGGAGAAGCAGATCGGCGCGGCCATCCGCCGTGAACTGCTGCGTGAGGGCCAGGTCTTCTACATCCACAACCGCGTCGAGTCCATCGACCGGGCGGCCTCCCGGCTGCGCGAGATCGTCCCCGAGGCGCGCATCGCGACCGCGCACGGCCAGATGTCGGAGTCGGCCCTGGAGCAGGTCGTCGTCGACTTCTGGGAGAAGAAGTTCGACGTGCTCGTGTCGACCACGATCGTCGAGTCCGGCATCGACATCTCCAACGCGAACACGCTCATCGTGGAGCGCGGCGACAACTTCGGCCTGTCCCAGCTGCACCAGCTGCGCGGGCGGGTGGGCCGTGGCCGCGAGCGCGGTTACGCGTACTTCCTGTACCCGCCGGAGAAGCCGCTCACCGAGACCGCGCACGAGCGGCTCGCGACCATCGCCCAGCACACCGAGATGGGCGCGGGCATGTACGTGGCGATGAAGGACCTGGAGATCCGCGGCGCGGGCAACCTCCTCGGCGGCGAGCAGTCCGGGCACATCGCGGGCGTCGGCTTCGACCTGTACGTCCGCATGGTCGGCGAGGCCGTCGCGGACTACCGGGCCTCCCTGGAGGGCGGGGTCGAGGAGGAGCCGCCCCTGGAGGTCAAGATCGAGCTCCCGGTCGACGCGCACGTCCCGCACGACTACGCGCCGGGCGAGCGGCTCCGGTTGCAGGCCTACCGGGCGATCGCCTCGGTCAACACCGAGGACGACATCAAGGCCGTACGCGAGGAACTCGTCGACCGCTACGGCAAGTTGCCCGAGCCGGTCGAGAACCTCCTCCTGGTCGCCGGTCTGCGCATGCTGGCACGCGCGTGCGGCGTCGGCGAGACCGTCCTCCAGGGCACCAACATCCGCTTCGCGCCGGTGGAGTTGAGGGAGTCCCAGGAGCTGCGCCTCAAGCGGCTCTACCCCGGCACCGTCATCAAGCCGGCCGTCCACCAGGTGCTGGTGCCGCGGCCGAAGACGGCGAAGGTGGGCGGGAAGCCGTTGGTCGGGCGGGAGTTGCTCGGCTGGGTCGGGGAGTTCCTGACGTCGATTCTGGGGTCTTAGGGGCTGCTGTCCGGGGCGCCGGGGTACCGGGGGCTGCCGTCCGGGGCTTCAGGGGCTGCGGTTCTGGGCGCCGGGAGACTGCCATCCGGGTCCTCAGGGACTGCCGTCCGGGGGCGCCGGGGATTGCCGGCTGAGGTCCTGGAGGCCGGTGTTCTCCCGGCGTCATCCTTACGGGTGAAGCCCGCCGCGGCCTTCATTGACACCGGCCGCGCCCGCTCGCATCGTTGACGCACCGGGCGCCTGCCGGGCGCCCCGTTCATTCCAGGGGGAGGAATGAACAGCGTCGTCTTCGGCAATCTCGGCGTCTCGCTCACCGATCGGCACGGGGCCCGTCTGACGCGGCTGCGACTGCGCGCCCCCGGCACCGGACCGGTACGGCTCCCGTACGGAACAGGGGCCCCGCCACCGCCGTACGCCATAGGCCGCGAGGATCAACTCGCCCTGGTGCGCAGGGCAGTTCACGAACGTGGCGCGGTCGAGTTCACCGGCCCCTGCGGCACGGGCAAGACCACCCTGCTCAAGAACGCGGGCGGCACCTACCTGAGAGTCGGCGGCACCGAACTGGAGGACCTGCTCCAGGAGTTGACCCGCCGCTTCTACGACTACCCGGGCGCCGACGGCGTACGGCTGACCACGGAGCAGTGCGCCCAGGCGCTGGGGCACGTCGGCGAGGTCGTCGCGCTCGACGACGTGCCCTACGGACCGCAGCAACTCGACTACCTGCGCCGGGTGTTACCGGGCTGCGTGCTGGTGATCGGGGCGCCCGCTCCGGCACTCGGCGCGTCGGGCACCTCGTACCCGCTGCCCGGGCTCGCGGAGCCGGACGCGGTGGCCCTGCTCTTACGCGAACTGGGCCGCCGCCACCTTCCCGACGCCGAGACCGCCGCCGTACGACGGCTGGTGGCGGCCGTCGGCGGGCAGCCGCTGCATCTGCGGCAGGCGGCCGCGCTGGCGCGCCTCGACGGACGCTCGCTGCCCGAACTCGCCGCGCTGGCCGAGTCCGACCCGGGCACCCTCGACCAGGTGAGCATCTCGGCCGTGGCGCCCGAGGCGCGGCGGGCGCTGGCGGTGCTCACCCTGCTCGGCGGTGCGCTGCTGCCCGCGGCCGTGCTCACGCAGATGGCCGACCTCGCGTACGTCGCCGGGACCTTCGAGTCGCTCACCGAGCGCGGGCTCGCCGAACAGGCCGAGGACCGCTTCGGGTTACCGGTCTGCAAGTCCGAGTCCTACCGGCAGATCCTCTACCGGTACATCGGACTGGCCTCCACGTTACGGTCGTTGACGGCCTGGCTAGCCTCCCGCGACCCGGCGGGCGAGGAGGCGCGCGGGGCGGTCGACGCGGCGCTGAGCCTGCTCGGCCTCGCGGCGGAACGACGCCAATGGCAGGCGGTCGTCCAGCTGGTGACCGTCGTCGAACGCATTCTCTTCGTCCAGGGCCACTGGCAGGCCTGGCAGAACACCCTCGCGCAGGGAATCACGGCGGCACAGGCGGCCGGGGACCGGGCGGCCGAGGCGTACTTCACCCATCAGCAGGGTGTGCAGCACTTCCTCCACGACCGTCTGGAGCACGCGGACCGCCTCCTGCGGCGAGCGCTCGATCTGCGCACGCGACTGGGGGACTTGGCGGGGGCGGCGGTCACACGAGCCAACCTGGAACTGCTCGCACCTCCGCCGACACCTCCGGCTCCGCCGTCGTCCGGTCCGTCGCATCCGAGGCGTCTGGTGATGGCGGCCGTCGCGGGGGTGGTGGCGGTGTTGGTGGTCGGGTCGGTGATCGTCCAGGCGCTGGGGGGTGGGAGCGGCGAGGCGGGCCCTTCTTCGCCACCCGTGTCCGTCTCGGATTCCACGGGGAGCGGTAGCGGTACGACGGGTACGGCTGGGGAGACGACCACGGGTACGACCGGGGAGACGACGACAGGTACGACGGGTGAGACGACGACAGGCGAGACCACGACAGGGCAGACCACGACAGGTGGGACGCCCGTCACGCTTGCCGGGCCCGAGATCACGCCGGTCTCGCACGACTTCGGAGGCGTGGACATCACTCCGGGTTCCACCACACAGGAGTTCGCCTTCACCATCACCAATCCCAACGACCAGGCCATCGCCGTCGGTTCCGCCACCGTCCCGGCCGACAGCGGCTTCTCGTCGGTGGCGAGCGACTGCAAGCCCCGCCTGGAGGCACGGGCGTTCTGCACGGAGACCGTCGAGTTCTGGCCGACCCGGGTCGGGTCCGCGACCTCCCGGCTCACGGTCGAGTCGGGCGGGAAGGCTTACACGGCCGGGCTCTCCGGCACCGGATACGTCAACGTCACCGTCACCCTCGTCGGCGCTTCCGACCGCAGGGTCACGATCGGAGGCGTTCCCTCCGTGCTCCCCGACGGCGTGTCCTGCGACGGCTCGGCCAAGACCTGGAACTGCGCCTTCGACGTCGCGACGGAGGGGTTGAACCTGACCGCGACCATCTCCGACAGGAGCTTCTACTTCGTGAACTGGTCGGGCGTCTGCACCAACCCCGACCTCGAGACATCGTGCAGTCCGGCCCTCGACCAGGACGGGGAGGTTACGGCGACCTTCGCCGTGCACAGGATCGGCTGAACCGGCCGTCACCGCCCGCTCAGTCGGACCGGAACAGCGTCGTCGCCAGCGTCCGGAACACCTCCTCGGGGTCCTGCCCGCCGATCGGGCCGTCGAGGTTGTGGCCGAGGAGCAGCGTGGCGAAGCCATGGGCGAGGGACCAGGCGGCGACCCCCGCGAGCCGCGCGTCGATGCCGAAGTCCTCGGCCCGTACGCCGGAGACCGCGGTGCGCAGGGCGTCGGTGGCGAGCGCGCGGGCCGTGGTCAGTTCGAGGTCGTCGGCGCGCAGGAGCTGCGGCGCGAACATCACCTGGAAGTGGGCCGGCCGCTCGCGGGCGAAACGTACGTAGCGCACGCCCGCGTCCTTGAGGTCCGCGGCGTCGCGGATCGTGGCGGCGAGCAGCCCGAAGCCCTCCGCGGCGACGGCCGTGAGCAGCCCGGCGCGGTCCTTGAAGTGGTGGGCCGGGGCGGCGTGCGAGACCCCGGCCCGGCGGGCGAGGTCGCGCAGGCTCAGCGCGGCCGGGCCCTCGGCCGCGATGACGTCCAGCGCGGCGCCGAGGATCGCCCGGCGCAGATCGCCGTGGTGGTAGGGCCGGTCGGGCTTCGTCTTCTGCGCGGGTGCCATGGACATCAGAGTACGCGGGATCTAGGCATTGACAAGTTCGGATGGGCGAGGCAATCTAGTCAGTGTCAAGTTCGGATGGGGCGGGACGAGGGGGAGGGGTTGTGTCATGTCGGTCTACGACGATGAGGTGGGGGTTGCCGACGCGGCCGGCGGTGCCGTGGAGCTGACCCGGGTGCGCCAGCTCTGGCACCTGCTGGAGCCGCTGCACGCGGTGCTGTACTACGCGCCGCAGATCTTCGAGGAGGCGGCCGCCCTCGGGTACGACACGAAGGAGCGCTGGCCGAGCTACTTCCCGCTGCGTGCCGCGCCGTTGGGGCGCGTCGGTGCCGAGCGCGTGGCCTCCGCCTTCTACAGCTTCAGCCCGCGCATGGTCGCCGAGCACATCGACTCCGCCTGGGCGGACGCCGACCCTGACGCGGTGCTGGCGGCGCGACTGCGGGGCGTCGACCGCGCCTACCGCGCGCTGTTCGGCGACCGGGTCGACAGCCCCGAGCTGGCGGAGGCCGCCGCCCTCGCCCGGCGCGCGGCCGAGGCGGTGGACACGGCAGGGCGTCCCCTGGCCGCGGCCAACGCCGAGTTGACGTGGCCCGAGGCGCCGCACCTCCAGCTGTGGCAGGCGGCGACGATCCTGCGCGAGCACCGCGGGGACGGCCACATAGCCGCCCTGCTGGTGGTCGGCCTCGACCCGGTCGAGTCCCTCGTCTCCTTCGCGGCGATAGGTGCCGCGCCCGTGGAGCGCTTCGAGAGCCGCGGGTGGAGCGAGGGGGAGTGGACGGCCGCCCGTGAACGCCTGCGTGTCCGCGGCCTGGTCGACGAGCACGGCGAGGCGACGGACGCAGGCCGCGACCTGCGCCACCGGGTGGAGCACCACACCGACCGACTCGCCGCGGCCCCTTGGGAGTTCCTCGGACCGGCCGCCACCGGCCGACTCGCGGATCTCCTCGGCGAGTTCTGGGTCGCTGTCCTCGCTTCCGGACTGCTGCCCTCGGAGACGACGTTGGGTATCGGGAAGGTCTGACGGCGACTCTCCGGGTGAGGGCGTGACGCCGCCCGCGGGTCACGGGGGACTCCGCGGGCGGCTGCCGATCCACGGTCGTCAGGGGCCTCCGGCCCAGGGTGCTACGGCTGTTCGGGCCGGTCGCGGTCCATGCCGAGCGTGCCCTCGATGCGCTGTTGCGCGTCGTCGACCTGGCTCTCGTACTTGTTGCCCGTCTTCTCGTTGGCCTTGCGTTCCGCCATGTCGGACATGTTCTTGGCCTTGTCCTGCATCTGGCGGTTGCTCTTGAACCTGTCGAAGATGCCCATCCAGAGCTCCTTCCGGAGGCGACTCAGAACGACCATACGTCCGCTATGCCGGAAACGCCCACTCGGGTGAGGGGAGCGGGGCCGCGCTGAGGAGTGGGCTGGGGCCGTGTGAGGGGCGGGCCGGGGCCGCACGGCTGGTGGGCCGGGGCCGCACGGAGGGGGGCTGGGGCCGTCCGGCGGGGGACTGGGACTACACGGCGGGGGACTGGGACCGCATGGCGGATGGGGCGGGCCCTCCCGAAAGCCCCTGTGCGCCCGCCCGCTACGGTGTGCGCGACGCCGGACAAGGGAAGGCGCACCCTGCGGGGACGGACCGGGTTGGCAAGGGGAGGGGCGCACCGTGATGCGTCTGAGGGGCGGGGCCGCGGTTGCCGTCGTGCTGGTGTTCGCCGTGGCCGGCTGCAAGGAAGACACCACGACCGGCTCGGCCGGGCCGGGGGAGAGCGCGGGCGGAGGGGCCGCGGGAGGTGGGGCCGCCCTCACCGCCGCCGAGTCGCTCACCGTCAAGGGCCGCGCGCCCAAGACGGGTTACGACCGGGACCGGTTCGGCACCGCGTGGGCGGACACGGACTCCAACGGCTGTGACACCCGCGACGACATACTGAAGCGCGACCTGGAGGACGTGAAGTTCACCGGCGGGGACTGCAAGGTGTCCTACGGCGTCCTGGAGTCGGACCCCTACTCCGGCAAGGACGTGACCTACCGGCGCGGCCGCAGCCTGGTCGACATCGACCATGTCGTCGCCCTGTCCGACGCGTGGCAGAAGGGCGCCAAGTACTGGGACGCCAGCAAGCGCATAGCGCTCGCCAACGACCCCCTGAACCTCATCGCCGTGGACGCGAGCACCAACCGGGCCAAGGGTGACGGCGACACGGCGACCTGGCTGCCGCCCAACAAGGCGTACCGCTGCACCTATGTGGCCGCCCAGGTCGCGGTGAAGAGGAAGTACGACCTCTGGGTCACGACCGCCGAGAAGTCCGCGATGGAGAAGGTCCTCTCGGGCTGCCCGGACCAGAAGCTGCCGGGTGGCGGCAACCCGACGGCGGCACCGCCGCGGTTCCACGCGGACTGAGGGGCTGCGCAGGGGAGTTCGTCCCTGGCGGTCACTTCGGTGCCGGTCACCTTCGGGCGCTGGTCGCCCTGGGGCCAGTCACATCGGGCGCCGGTCACCTTGGGTGCCGCCTGCCCGGGGTGCGGGGCGTGCCCCCGGTGGGCCCGGCGGGCGGGAAATGCGCTTTCCGGGGTTCGGGGCGCGGCCTACGGTGACCGCATGGAGCTGAAGGTATCGAGCCTGGCCGAGCGCCCCGAGATGCGGGAGCGCGTTCTCGACATGGCCAACAGCTGGCCGGTGTTCGTGACCGAGGATCCCGTGGGCAACGCCCACTACGGACGGATCTCCGGCGAACTCCCCGAGTACGTGCTGTTCGCGGAGGACGAGCGGGGCGAGATCGTCGCGCACGCCCACAGCGTCCCCTTCGCCCTGCACACCGAGGAACGCGGCACACTGCCCGACCGGGGCTGGGACGAGGTGCTCGTGTGGGCCTTCGGCGACCTGCGCCGCGGCGTACGGCCCGACACGGTCAGCGCGATCTCGGTCGTCGTCGACCCCGGCATGCAGGGCCGGGGCCTGTCCGCCCGGATGCTCTCCGCGATGCGCGACAACGCCCGCGCCCACGGCTTCCGCGAGGTCGTCGCCCCCGTCCGCCCCAGCGCCAAGCACCTGGAACCGCACACCCCGATCGAGGAGTACGCGTTCCGGGTACGCCCCGACGGGCTGCCGTACGACCCCTGGCTGCGGGTCCACGCCCGCGCCGGTGCCGTCGTGCACGCCGTGGCACCCGCCTCGATGACGGTGGCCGGCTCGCTGGAGCAGTGGCGCGGCTGGACCGGACTGCCCTTCGACACCCGGGGCGACATCGAGGTGCCGGGGGCGCTGGTGCCGGTGCGGTGCGAGCCGGAGCGCGGATATGCGGTGTACGTCGAGCCCAACGTGTGGATGCGGCACACGCTGTAGTGGTACGGCCGCCGGGGCTACGGCGGTTCAGCTGCCCAGGGCGTCGAGGTCGAGGACGTTCCCGGTCGGCTTCTGTACCGGGACCGGCTTGTCGAAGTCGCTGAAGGTGACGGATCCCGGGTCGGTGCCGGTGCTGTCGATGCGCAGCAGGTACGGCTTGCCCTCGGTGGCGACGTAGAGGGTGTAACGGTCCTTGCCGTCCTTCTCGTTCAGCACGATCGCCGGCCGGCCGTCGACGGTGGTCGTCTTCCCCCGGCTCGCGTCGGAGTCGCTGTCCTCGGCGCCCTCGAGCACCTGGCTCAGGTCGCACATGCCCGCGAAGTCCTTGGCGTCCGCGCCGGTCGCCTTGGTCTTGGTCCACTTGCCGGCCAGCAGTGCCACGGTCGTGTCGATGGTCGACTTCGACTGGCCCTTGCTCATCTCGCGGACGAACTCCTCGTCGAACTTCATGTAGACGAGGTCCCCGGTCTTCACCAGGTCGGCCTTGCCCTGACCGCCCATGCCGAGGGTGCCGGCGCACTCGCCCTTCTTGTTCAGGGCCAGATCCAGGTCGATGGTGTGGCCGCTCTCCTCGTCCGGGATGTTCCCCTTCATACGCAACGAGGTGGCGCCGGACGTGGCGTCCAGGGCCCGGTCGGCGATCTCGCCGCCGGTCAGCCCGGCGAACGCTTCCTTCTTCTCGGCCGACTTGCTCGGCTCGACGGACGTGCCCGTCTTGGTGTCCGCCTTGTCCTGGCCGGGCTGACAGCCGGTGAGTCCTGCGGTGGCCGCGGCGGCGATGCAGAGGGCGGCGAGTGCGGTACGACGCATGATGATTCCTTGAGGTGGATGCGGTGGAACGGATGAGGTGAGGCGAAGAGGTGCGGGGTGCTGCGCCGAGCGGGGCCGCAGGGCGGGGTGCGCCGAGGGCGCGGGGCGCGCGGGTTCCTGGAATTGCCGTTTCGGCAGCTGCGATGCGCCGACGGGCTGCGAGGCGCGTGGACTTGAAGCGTGCGGTGCCGTCGGGTGCCGGGCCGGTTGGGTCCGTACCGCGGCGGCCGGTGGTGCCTGGCATGGCCGATGCGGCGGGACGCGGTGCCGTCACCTGCCGTGCCGTGTCAGGCCGGTTCGGCCCGTGTCGTTCCGGTCCAGCCGCGGCAGCGCCCGGTGCCGGCCCGGGTGGGGCGCCACCCCCGTGGACTCCCCACCCGGGCCGGACGTGCGGGACAGGGCCGGGGCGGTGCTGGGACCGGCGGCCCGGGGCGGGTCAGCCCGTCTTCTTCCAGTCCTTGCAGCCGGCCGTCTTGAAGTACGCGTCGGACGCGCTGATCTTGACGATGGCCGTGCCGTTGGGATTGTCGTTCGCGATGATCGAGTCGATGCCGTGCTCGGCGTCCTTGTCGCGCTCCCAGTAGCAGGCGTCGTCGGCGTTGCCGGTGGACTTGTAGGTGCCCGGGACGATGTCCGCGCCGACTCTGAACATGCCCCCGTCGCCGGCCATCTTGGCCGCGGGCGAGCCCGACGCCTTCGCGGCGACGGCCTCCCAGTCCTTGCAGTCGCTCGTGGAGAAGATCTTGTCGCCGGCCTTGACGGTGACGTAACTCGTGCCGGTGACATTGTCGTTGGCCAGCAGCGAGTCCATCTCGCCCGAGGCGTCCTTGGCCCGCTCCCAGTAGCACATGCCGTCGGAGTTGCCGGTGGTGCGATAGGTGCCGGGCTTGACCTCGGAGCCGACCTCGAAGTCGCCGCTGCCCGAGAACGCGACCTTCTTCTCGGCGACGTCCTTCTTGCCGGTGTCCTTGTCGCCCGCGTCCTTCTTGCCGCCGGCCTGCTGGTCCGTGGACGCCGAAGAGCCCTTGCCGCTGCTGCCGGATCCGCCGTCGCCGTTGTCACTCGCGTTCGCCGAGACGACTCCGATGACGACGACCCCCACGACGGCGCTCAGCGCGACCTTGCCCTTCATGCCCATGGCTCTGTCCCCTCCCCAGGAGGCGGCCACCGTACTTCGGCGGCCGCTCGTTCGCTGGGTCAATAAGAGCATGAGCTGTGAACCGAGTCAACACGGTTCACAGTCCTTCATGTGTACACGGCCGTGAATGGGTAGATCTTGCGCACACCGGTAAGCTCGGCGTCACACACGGGGGCGCGAGGCGCGCGGCACGACGACGGGAGCGGGCGGGGTGCAGGGCAACGTGGAGAACGTGGACAACGCGACTGAGGTGACCGCCGCCGGCATCGCACGCCTGGCCGGCGTCGGCCGGGCCGCCGTCAGCAACTGGCGGCGCCGCCACGCCGACTTCCCCAAACCCGTCGGCGGCACCGAGACCAGCCCGTCCTTCGCCCTCGCCGAGGTCGAGTCCTGGCTGCGCAAGCAGGGAAAACTCGCCGAGGTGCCGCTGCGCGAACGCGTCTGGCAACAGCTCTCCGGCCACCCCGAGGGCCCGGTCACCGCCCTCACCCACGCCGGCTGTGTCCTGCTGCTGATCCACGACCGCCCGACGGTCTGGCTGGACGCGAGCGCGGGTTCCGACGAGCGCCTCGCGGCGATCCTGACCGGCGCCCTCCAGGACGTACTGACACCACGCTTCGGCCCGTCGTCGGCTGTGAACACCCGGCGCTCCGTGAACACCTCGCGATCGGTCAACACCCGGCCCGGGCAGGGTCAGCCGCCCACTGTGAACACCCCACCATCCGCTCACAGCGCCCCCGGCGTTCACAGCCCCGCCCCCGTGAACACCTCACCCGGTGTTCACAGCCCCACCGCCGTGAACGCCCCGCACCCCGTGAACACCCGCCCCGCCGTTCACGCCCCCACCGGCCCCTCCCTCCTCCCCTCCACCCCCCTCCTGCGCGGTGTCGCCGAACTCGCCGCCGAGCTGAGCGCGCGCCAGACCTTCGAGTTCCTGCTCGGCCGGCTCCTGGACGCCAACCCGCGCCAGTACACGCTCACCCCGAACGACCTGGCCGTTCTCATGGCCGCCCTCGCCGGCCCCGCCCGCACCGTCCTCGACCCGGCCTGCGGCACCGGCACCCTGCTGCGCGCCGCCGCCCCCGCCCCCGACCTGGAGCTCTACGCCCAGGACAGCGCCCCCGAGCTCGCCGCCCTCACCGCGCTCCGGCTCGCCCTGCACACCCGGGCCGACGTCCGCGGCGCCACCGGCGACACCCTGCGCGAGGACGCCTTCCCGGCCCTGCGCGCCGACGCCGTCCTGTGCCACCCGCCGTTCAACGAGCGCAACTGGGGCCACGACGAGCTCGCCTACGACCCCCGCTGGGAGTACGGCTTCCCGGCCCGCAACGAGTCCGAGCTGGCCTGGGTCCAGCACGCCCTCGCGCGCCTCAAGGAGGGCGGCACCGCCGTCCTGCTCATGCCGCCCGCCGCCGCCTCCCGCCGCTCGGGCCGCCGTATCCGCGCCGACCTGCTGCGCCGCGGCGCCCTGCACGCCGTGATCGCGCTGCCGGTCGGGGCGGCGCCGCCGTACAACATCCCCCTCCACCTGTGGGTGCTGCGGCGGCCGGAGAAGGCGCCCGCGCAGCCGCAGGTGCTGCTCGTCGACACCGGGGACTTCGCCGGTGAGGGGCGCGGCGGGCCGGACTGGCGGGCCGTTCGGGAGGCCGTACTGGACACCTGGCGGGCCTTCGACCGGGACGGCCGGCTGGCCGAACGACCGGGGCTGGCGCGTTCGTTGCCGGTCATCGACCTGCTCGACGACGACGTCGACCTCGCCCCCGCCCGCCATCTGCCGCCCCCGGCGGTCGCCGACGGCGCCGAGCAGCTCACGGCCGTACGGGAGCGCCTGAACGAGACCCTGCGGCTGACCGCCGACCTCACCCCGCCGAACGCGGGCGCCCCGCACCCCGCGCGCTGGCCGCTCACCACCGTCGGCGAACTCGCGCGAGGCGGCGCCCTGGTGATGCGTACGGGCGGAAACGGCGGCCACGCGCGTGTGCCCGTTCTCACCGACCACGACGTCCTCGCCGGAACGGACCCCTCCGGGTCGCTCCCGGAGAGCGACGAGGAAGCCGTGCTCACCGCAGCGGGCGACGTGGTGGTGCCGGTGCTCGGCGGCGGCTCGGTCGCGCGCGTGATCGACGAGGCGGCCTCCGGTGCCGCCCTGGGGCGCAACCTCGTCCTCCTGCGCCCCGACCCCACGGCGCTCGACCCCTGGTTCCTCGCCGGCTTCCTGCGCGGTACGGCCAACAACCGCCAGGCCAGCAGCTACGCCTCCACGGCGACCCGGCTGGACGTGCGCAGGCTCCAGCTGCCCCGGCTCCCGCTCGACGAACAGCGGCGTTATGGGGCGCGTTTCCGGGCGCTCGACGAGTTCGAGCGCGCGCTGCGGCACGCGGGCCGGCTCGGGGAGCAGCTCGTGCGCGGCATGTACGACGGCCTCACCGACGGGACGGTCACGCCGGACTGACGGATCGGCGCCGCCGTACGAATGCCACGCGCGCGTGCCGTCGATCCAGGCCAGGGCGGAAGCGCTCCCTCCGCCCCACCTGGCCCGTCCCGCGAAGTGATCAGCTCGACAACGGTTCGATACAACCCGGGACCGCTTGTCGGTGTCGGCCTATACGCTCGAACCGACAAACGCACGAACGGGGTTGCCGGGTGTCGGCCACCCTCCTACGCCCACCGCGGGCCCCAGGAGCTGTCATGCATGGCCACGGCTACCCACAGCCGTCGAAGCAGCCGCCCCACACGGCATGGCTGGTTCTGCTGCGCGTGCTGTTCGTGGTGATCGGCATCTTCAGCATCGGCCTGCTGGCCTGGGCGATGCTGCTGCGCCTGGCGATCGTGACGCGCAAGGGGCTCGACTGGGGCCTGTTCGCGACGGCCATGGTCGCCGACATCGCCGCGCTCGTCCTGATCGGCACCGAGTCCGGCGAGGAGATCCACACAGTGGGCGGCTGGACGGGCATGGCCCTGCTGTTCGGCACCCTGGTCGGCGCCATCTCGTACTACCTCTCGGCCGACATACGCCACTTCCACCAGCTCCGCTACGGCCCCTACGCCCCGCAGCCCGCCCCGGCCGGGCCCCCGGCACCGGCGCCCGCCTACGGCTACCCACAGCCGCAGCCGCCGTACTACAACACCGCGACGACCCTGCACCAGACACCGGCCCCCGCCCCGACGCCGACCCCGACCCCGCAACCCCCCGTCCCGCCCCCGCCGCAGCGCCCCGCGCCCGCCAGGATCGACCAGGTGCGCGCCGAACTCGACGAGCTCAGTGACTATCTGCGCAGGCACGACGGCAACCACGAGGGCGGAAGGTGACCGTGGCGACAGGACGTGTCGTCGCCGGCCGCTACGAACTGTCCACGCTCATCGGGCAGGGCGGTATGGGCCAGGTGTGGACGGCGTACGACCAGCGGCTGGACCGGCGCGTGGCGGTGAAGCTGCTGCGCCCCGACAAGGTGGCGGGCGCGGAGGCGGACGAGCTGCGCCGCCGGTTCGTGCGCGAGTGCCGGGTGACCGCGCAGGTCGACCACCCGGGGCTGGTCACCGTGCACGACGCGGGCAGCGAGGGCGAGGAGCTGTTCCTCGTCATGCAGTACGTCGACGGCGCGGACCTCTCCGACCACCTCGCCGAGCACGACCCGTACCCGTGGCAGTGGGCGGTGGCGGTCGCGGCCCAGCTGTGCGCCGTCCTGAGCGCCGTGCACGCCGTGCCGATCGTCCACCGCGACCTCAAGCCGCGCAACGTCATGGTGAAGCAGGACGGCACGGTCACGGTCCTCGACCTCGGTGTCGCCTCCGTCATGGACACCGACACCACCCGCCTGACCCACACCGGGTCGCCCATCGGCTCGCCCGCCTACATGGCGCCCGAGCAGGCCATGGGGGGCGCGGTCGGCCCGTACACCGACCTGTACGCGCTCGGCGTGCTGCTGCACGAACTCCTCAGCGGCGAGGTCCCCTTCGCGGGCTCCACGGCGCTCGGCGTGCTCCACCGGCACCTGTACGAACCCCCGCTGCCCGTGCGCCGGTTGCGTCCCGAGGTGCCGGAGGCGCTGGAGGCGCTCGTCCTCAGGCTGCTCGCCAAGGACCCGCAGCACCGCCCGGCCTCCGCACAGGACGTCTACGAGGACCTCGCGCTGCTCCTGCCGCCGCGCGGGACGCCGACGGGAGCACCATTGGACCCCACCCGGCCCTTCCTGCGCCCGCACGCCCCCTGGCCGGACCGCGCCCGCACCCCCGCGCCGCAGCCCGCTCCCGCCACGCCGGTGCCCGCCAAGGCCGAGAAACCGGACGTCGCGCGCGCCGTCGACGAGGTCAAGCGGCTCCTCGGGGAGGGCCGCATCACCCAGGCCGTCGACATCCTCGGCGCGATCCTGCCCGCCGCCGCCGAACAGCACGGCGCGCACTCCCCGGTCGTGCGCACCCTGCGCAAGCAGTACGCCGCCACCCTCATGGACGACGGCCAGTACCGGCGCGCACTGCCCGAACTGCGCCGCCTCGCCGACGAACGCGCCGCCGAGGCCGGCCAGGCCGATCCCCAGGCCCTGCGCTTCCGCGGCGACGCCGCCCAGTGCCTGGAACAGCTCGGCGAACCCGCGGCCGCGCTGGCCGAATACCGCGCCCTGCTGCCGTACTACGAGAACCAGTACGTGGCCGGCGACCCCGAGCTCGCCCATGACGTCCGCCGCCGCATCGGCCACCTCCTGCTCGCCCTCGGCGACCGCGCCGCCGCCCAGGACACCCTCGTACGACTGCTGCACGACGTGGAACGACTCCAGGGCCCCGGACACCCGCTAGCGGCCGACGTCCGCCGCACGCTGCAGTGGCTGAGCCAGGTGCGCGGCTAGATTTTGCCGCTCCCTGGGGGAATCTTGTGATCTTCAGGGGAATGCGTTTCCGAAAGGCAGGACCGGCGCCGGATAGCTTTGCGCTTCGTTTCAGCCACGCACAGCGCAACCAGGGGTGGGGTTCTCATGTCCGGCCATCGGCAGTCCAAGAAGCGCAGATACGTCATCTGGGGCGTCACCGGGGCCGCCGTGGTCGCCGGAGCGGGCATCGCCGCGCAGACCTCCATGGCCGCCACCACCTGGCCCGCCCAGAAGACGTACACAGGGCGCGCCTTCGACACCTGCGCCGCGCCCTCCCTCTCCGCGATGAAGGCATGGAAGGGCGGCCTCTACGGCGCCGCCGCCGTCTACGTGGGCGGCAAGAACCGCGGCTGCTCCCAGCCCAACCTCACCGCCTCCTGGGTCAAGTCGGTCAGCGCGGTCGGCTGGAAGCTCATCCCGATCTACGTCGGCGCCCAGCCCCCCTGCCAGTCCGGCTCCAATCCGGAGAAGCTGACCGCCACTACGGCCGCCTCCCTCGGCAAGACGGACGCGGACGACGCCGTCGCCAAGTCCGCCGCGCTCGGCCTGAAGGCCGGCAGCCCGGTCTACCTGGACATGGAGTCGTACGACATCACGAACACGTCGTGCAACAACGCCGTGCTCACCTATGTGCGCGCCTTCGACAAGGAGCTGCGCGCCAAGGTGTACCGCGCGGGCTTCTACGGCTTCGCCAGCTCCAGCGCGAAGGCGATCGCCAAGGCCACCGACAAGACCGACCTGCCGGGCAACCTCTGGTACGCCCTGTGGGACAAGCAGAACACCACGACCACGGACTGGCCGTTCGGCTCGACCCAGTTCACCGACCACAGCCGCGGCCACCAGTACCTCGTCAACAGCAAGGAGACGAGGAACGGCTACACGATCACCGTCGACCGGGACGCCTGGGACGCGCCGGTGGCCATCACCGGCTGAGCCCTCGCACGCGCGTGTGCCCGCCCGCGGGGCGCGGCGGTGCCCGAAGTCCCGGTGAATCGTTGGTCGAATGGGTTGGCCAGAGCTGTCCCGCTGCCTACCATCGATCACCGCAAGACTTTGTGCACCGTCGCACAATCTCCTCGGGAGGCCTCCTTGCACCGCCGTCGTCGTCGCACCGCGCTCCTGCTCACCGCCGCGATCGCCGCGGCCCCGCTCCTCACCGCCTGCGGAAGTGACGCGCATCCGGGCGCGGCGGCCGTGGTCGGCGGCCAGCGGATCACCGTCGCGCAACTGGAGAACCGGGTCAGCGAGGTGCGCGAGGCCCAGCGGGCGGCCGTCCCGGACGAGACGCAGTACGCGCAGGCCATCGCCAAGACCGGCGGCCTCACCCGGGACGTGCTGCACGGCATGGTCCTCGACGAGGTGCTGCACCGCGCCGCCGCGGACGCGGGCGTGAGCGTCAGCCGCAAGGAGGTCCAGGCGCTGCGGTCCGGCCTGGAGCAGCAGGCGGGCGGCGCGAAGGGCCTGGAGACGGCCTGGCTCCAGCAGTACGGCATCGCGCCCGAGCGGCTCGACGACAACCTCCGGCTCCAGCTGGAGGCCCAGAAGCTCGCCGCGAAGCTCGGCACGGACACCGGCGAACCGGCCTTCTGGAGCGCCCTGAGCAAGGCGTCCAAGGACCTCCACGTCGACCTCAACCCGCGCTACGGCACCTGGGACGTCCAGAAGAGCAGCCGGGTGGACGCGAAGACGCCGTGGGTGCGCGAGGTGACGACGGCGGGGAGTGCGGGGACGGCGTAGCGGTACGGCGGCGCTGCGTGTAAGTCGTACGATCGCACCGCCACCCCCGGCCTGTGGACAAACTGATCTCCCCGTCGGCGCCGTGCGTTAGCTTCGAATCGTGAACGCAACCGGCTCCGAAGCCACCCCCGACCCCGAGACCGCCCCCGGCCGCATCGTCCTGCTCACCACCAGCCACCGTGTCGCCCCCGGCCTGCTGTCCTGGCCCGCCTGGCAGGCGCTGCACGCCGCCGACCGTGTCCTGTGCGCGGACGGCGCCCACCCGCAGCTGCCGTATCTGCGCGAGGCGGGGATACGGGTCGAGGAGACGTCCCCGACCGCCGAGGAACTGGTCGCCGGGTGCGCGGGTGGACACACGGTCGTGGTCGTGGCGACCGGCGAGGGCGAACCGGCCCTCACCGACGGCCTGGCCCGCCTGGCCGGCTCCGGACGCGTGAGCATGCCCGAGCTGGAACTGCTCCCCGCCTCCTACGACCTCCCGGGCGCCCGGCTCCTCGACCTCGTCCAGGTCATGGACCGCATCCGCGCCGAGTGCCCCTGGTCCTCCCAGCAGACCCACAAGGGCCTGGCGAAGTACGGCATCGAGGAGGCGTACGAACTCGTCGAGGCCATCGAGGAGGGCGACCGCGACGAACTCCGCGAGGAACTCGGGGACGTCCTGCTCCAGGTGATCTTCCACTCCCGTATAGCGGAGGACGACCCGGACGCCCCCTTCTCCATCGACGACGTCGCCGGCGGCATCGTCAGCAAGCTCATCCACCGCCACCCCCACGTCTTCGGCGACGAGACGGCGACGACTCCGGAGGAGGTCAAGGCGCACTGGCTGCGCACCAAGGCGATAGAGAAGCAACGCGACTCGGTGACCGACGGCATCCCCCTCGGCCAGCCGGCCCTCGCCCTCACGGCAAAACTGGCGTCCCGGGTACGGACGGCGGGCCTGGACGTCCGGCCGCCCCACACGGAGGGCATCGGCTACGCCCTCCTGGCCCTGGCCATGCACGCCGAATCGGAGGGAATCGACCCGGAGGCGGCACTGCGGGCGGCGGCGCGGGCGTACCGGGACGCGATCCGTCGGGCGGAGAGCGGGGGGTGAGGCCCGGCTGTGGGCCGATACCGTTGAATCAATGACGGTTGAGGGGCGTGGGGGCGTACGTGCGACCGGAGTTGGAGCGGTTGGTGGCCGAGGGCACCGCGGTGTTCCTGGCCGGGATGAGGTCGGAGAACTGGATCCTGATCCGGGAGGGCTTCGGCGACTGGTTGGCGGATGCGGGCCAGGACTTCTACGCCAGGGACCTCGAGAACCTCGGTGAACGCCAGGACGGATACACCGAGGGGAGTCTGGCCGAACGGCGGTGGCAGCGCCGGCTCGCCGAGGCGCTGTTGGAGGCGCCGGACCTCTCCGCCGCCTCGGAGGACCTCCGGGATCTGATCAAGGAGTTCTCCGAGCCCGAGCCCGAGCCCGAGTCCGATCCCGAGCCAGATCCCGCGCCCGGTCTGGCCGACGACCACATCGACTTCCGGCAGAGCACCTTCCACGGGCAGGTGGTCGGGGTACAGCACAACTACGGTCAGCAGCAGTCCGGAGGAACGGTGTCCGCCCCTGACACCTGGCCGTACGTTCGGGATGTCGACCCGATCACCCTGGGAGTGCGGCCTTGTCGGCGAGCGGACGGGGAGTCCGAGGTTCCGCCTTATGTCCCGCGCGACGCCGATCGCACCGATGACGCGCCTCTCGGCAAGGCGAGCCTGATCGTGGTCACCGGCGGTCCCCTTTCGGGGAAGACCCGCACCGCTTGGGAGTGCTTGGCCGGTCCTCGGGGCCTGCCGGACACCACCCGAATCCACGCCCCGGCGCCTGGTACGGACCTCCGTGGCCTGCCCGGAGTGCTGCGGGACCGAGACGGGTCGTACGTGCTCTGGCTCGACGAGTTGGAGGGGCATCTTGGTGAGCACGGCCTGGACGCCACGCTGCTGTCTCAACTCAGCGCACTCCATGTACAGGTGCTCGCGACGATGAGGGACGAGCTGTACGACGAGTACCGCTTCGGCGACGGACCGGCTTCTCGCGTTCTCAGCCGTGCGGTGACCGTCGAGTTGGGCTCCACCTGGAGCGCGGAGGAACTCGGGAGACTGGACCGGGCCGCCGCGGACGATGCCCGGCTGGTCGACGCCTTGCATTGGCGTGGCGAGCGCAGTGTCCCGGAGTACCTCGCCGTTGGCCCCGAGCTGTGGGACCTGTGGCGACGCGCGGCCAGACCGGGCGGTCCACACCCCCGAGGCCACCTCTTGGTGCGCGCTGCCGTCGACCTCGCACGGTGTGGTGTCACCGGGGCCATACCGGTGGCGCTGCTGGACAGGACGTGTGGTGCCTACGACGCCGATATGGGACGCGAGTCGCCGGCGGAGGCGTTCGCGTGGGCGGCCGAGCGGCGGCACGGGGTGACCGGGCTGCTGGTGCGGGGAGAAGAGGACGGGACGTGGCATGCGTACGGGTCGCTGGTCGCGGACGCCTTACGGGACGCGCGGTTGTCGGAGGTGCCGGTCGCTGTCTGGCGGTGTGCGTTGGAGGGGACGGGCTACGACACCGACGTGCACCGCGGCGTCAGTAGGGCCGCCCAAGCCGTTTTCGAACCCAAAGCCGGGGCCGGCGACGCCGAGGCCCTGCACATGATGGGCCTGTTGAGTGAGGACGCCGGGGACGAGGCCACGGCCGTGGACTGGTTCCGCAAGGCGGTCGACGCCGGGAAGGATGAGCTGGCGGGGCACGTCGGTGAGCTGCTGCTGGCGCGTGGAAAGGCGGAGCAGGCGCTGCCGTATCTGCGGATGGCGGTGGCGGTCGACAGGAACGGGGACGGACGAGCGGAGCGGCTCGTCGGACAGGCTCATCTGACGTTGGCGAAGAATTGGCTGAAGAGAGCCGCGGACGAGGAGGACATGGAGGCTGCGCACCAGCTCGGCGACATCGCGCTGGGACGCGGCGAACTCGACGAGGCGTCGGTCCACTACACCTGGGCCCAGGAGCACCACTACGCCCCTGTCGCCAGGAGTCTGGGCATGTACTTCCTCCTGCTGAACTCGGCCGAGGTGGCCAAGGTCTTCCTGACCAGAGCGGAGGACTCCGGCGACGAGGTGGCTGCCGGCTTGCTGGAGGGGGTCTACCTCCCCGCGACCCTGGACGATGCCGAAGAGTATTTCTCGGACACGAGCGACCACCCCTTGGACATCGCCCACCTCGGCGCCGTACTGGAGAAAAAGGGACACCCGGACAAGGCCCGCAAGAAGTACGAGCAAGCCTACGAACTCGGCGACGCCTACGGTGCCTACCGCCTGGCCGACCTTCTGCACAGGCAAGGTGTCGAAGACGAAGCCGCCGCCTGGTACCGCAAGGCCGCCGACCTGGGCCACCCCGCCGCCCGGAAGGCACTCCAGGGAAACCCGGATAACGTCAGGGAGTGACCGACCAGCCCACCGCCACCCCCGCGTCCCCGACCCCCGCCCCCGAACTCTTCACCTGGGAGTTCGCCACCGATCCCTACCCCGCCTACGCCTGGCTCCGTGAGCACGCGCCCGTGCACAAGACCCGGCTCCCCAGCGGTGTGGAGGCGTGGCTGGTCACGCGGTATCAGGATGCCAAGCAGACGCTCGCCGACAACCGGCTCTCCAAGAACCCGGCGCACCATGACGAGCCGGCGCACGCGAAGGGGAAGACCGGTATCCCCGGGGAGCGCAAGGCGGAGTTGATGACGCATCTGCTGAACATCGATCCGCCGGACCACACCAGGTTGCGACGGCTCGTCAGCAAGGCGTTCACGCCGAGAAGGGTGGCCGAGTTCGCGCCCCGGGTGCAGGAGTTGACCGACCGTCTCATCGACGGGTTCGCGGCCACCGGCTCCGCCGACCTCATCCACGAGTTCGCCTTTCCGCTCCCCATCTACGCGATCTGCGACCTGCTCGGCGTCCCCGAGGAGGACCAGGACGACTTCCGGGACTGGGCGGGCATGATGATCCGCCACGGGGGCGGGCCGCGCGGCGGGGTCGCGCGGTCCGTGAAGAAGATGCGCGGGTATCTCGCCGAGCTGATCCACCGCAAGCGCGAGGCGCTGCCCGACGCGCCCGGCCCCGGCGAGGACCTGATCTCCGGGCTCATCCGCGCCTCCGACCACGGCGAGCACCTCACCGAGAACGAGGCCGCGGCGATGGCCTTCATCCTGCTGTTCGCCGGCTTCGAGACCACCGTCAACCTCATCGGCAACGGCACCTACGCCCTGCTCACCCACCCCGAGCAGCGCCAACGGCTTCAACAGTCCCTCGCCGACAGACAGAGTGGCCTCCTGGAGACCGGCGTAGAAGAACTCCTCCGCTACGACGGCCCCGTCGAGCTGGCGACCTGGCGGTTCGCGACCGAGCCGCTCAGCATCGGCGGGCAGGAGATCGCGGCCGGCGACCCCGTGCTGGTCGTGCTCGCCGCCGCGGACCGGGACCCGGAGAAGTTCGCCGACCCGGACGTGCTGGACCTCGGACGGCGTGACAATCAGCACCTCGGTTACGGCCACGGCATCCACTACTGCCTCGGCGCACCGCTGGCCCGGCTGGAGGGCCAGACCGCGCTCGGCACGCTCCTCACCCGGCTCCCGGATCTCCAACTCGCCGTGGATCCGGCGGAGTTGCGCTGGCGCGGGGGGCTCATCATGCGTGGACTGCGTACTTTGCCCGTGGAGTTCACACCGGTCCGGTAATCGACCGGAAGCTCTCCCTCCATGACGGCGCAGACAGGCCAAACATGACACGCTCTCAAGTCTGTGATCTTCACGTGATCTACGCGGCATTAACTTGTGACAAGTGATCGACTGCCGATACGTTCACGGACCAGCGTGGCGGGTCCACTCGTCCGCCGCGCGGGTCTCTGCAGTCTCGGGAAAGGTCCCCGCATGCTCTCCGGGAACGGTCGTCACCGTCGCCCCCGTCAAGCCCCGGCCCTGCTCGTCGCGGCCGGTGTGACGGGATCCGCCATCGCGATCCCGCTGCTCGGGGCGACCGGCGCGAGCGCGGCCACCGGTACCACCTGGGACCAGGTCGCCAACTGCGAGAGCGGCGGCTCCTGGAGCGAGAACGCGGGCAACGGCTACTACGGCGGCCTCCAGGTCTCCCAGGAGAACTGGGAGAAGTACGGCGGCCTCCAGTACGCTGAGACGGCCGACCTCGCCAGCCGCAACCAGCAGATCGCCGTGGCCGAGAAGATCCTCGCGGACCAGGGCATCGCCGCCTGGCCGACCTGCGGTCTGCTCGCCGGGCTCAGCAAGGACTCCGCGGCGGACGACGTCGACACGGGCGTGGGGAGCGGTACGCCCTCACCCTCGGCGTCCGAGTCGTCCAAGTCATCCGGGTCGTCCGGTTCCGCCGACTCCTCGGGCGCCGACGGTTCGTCCAATTCATCTGATTCGGGCGATTCTTCCGGATTGCTCGACTCGATCGACGGGTCCTCCGCGACGCCTTCGCCGTCCGCCAGTGCCGACAATTCAGCCGAGTCCGGCAAGTCGGGCTCCGAGGCGTCCGACGGCTCCGACAGCTCCGGCAAAGACGGCGCACAGGAATCCGACAGTTCGTCCCCGGTGATCCCGGAAAGTGACGCATCCGACAACTCCTGGCGGGAGGGCGGCTCTTCGGCCCTCGTCGACGTCGCCTCCCTCGGCTCCGGCAAGCACCGCGGCGACAGCGCCGTGGAGACCAAGGCGGCCGAGACGGACTCCACCGCCGGCCGGCATGCCGCGCGGACGTACACGGTCCAGGAGGGCGACTCCCTCGCCTCCATCGCCGACTCCCTTGGCCTCGACGGCGGATGGCGTGCGCTCTACGAGAAGAACAAGAGCGTCATCGGTGCCGACCCGAGCAACATCGAGGCTGGTCAGAAGCTCGACACAGGGGCGGAATAGGGCGTAAAAACCCCGAAAAACAGCGGGAGTTCACGTCATACTTCGCGCCGAATGTCCGCTTTGGCGAAAGTGTGGGATGAGTCTCAGAAGCCCTGATCGTCTTTGAAATTCCCCGGATCGCGTGTCTACCGTCGTCACCGCTCGGCAACCCGAGCCCCGACAGTCGCAACGCCGAATCCTGCCAGCGGCCGTACGGGAACAGTCGTCGCGTCAAGCGCCGTAGGCAGGAGCGGGGGACCCAAGGTAGGCGCCGGGCCCAGCGGAAACGCTGGACCGGCTTGGGGTGAAGCCGCGCAAGGAGCCGAAAGGCGCCGAGCGCGACCGGGCAACTCAACCGGCCCGAACCCGACAGCTCACCTCGCAGGCGTCGGTGAGGGGATCGATCCATGCTGTTTTCCGGCAAGGGCAAGCACCGTCGTCCGTCCAAGGCCACCCGCGCCGCCGCGCTCGCCGGCGTCACCGGTGTCGCCATCGCCGCCCCGCTGATGGCGGCCGGCAACGCCTCCGCCGCCACCGCCTCCGAGTGGGACGCCGTCGCCCAGTGCGAGTCGGGCGGCAACTGGTCCATCAACACCGGCAACGGCTACTACGGCGGCCTGCAGTTCTCGGCCTCCACCTGGGCCGCGTACGGCGGCACCGCCTACGCCTCGACCGCCAACCAGGCCTCCAAGGCCCAGCAGATCGAGATCGCCGAGAAGGTCCTCGCCTCCCAGGGCAAGGGCGCCTGGCCGACCTGCGGCGTGGGCCTGTCCGGCGCCACGTACAGCGGCAGCAGCAGCTCGTCGAGCAACAGCTCTTCGAACAGCTCCACCAGCACCCGTTCGAACGAGCAGAGCGCCTCCCGCTCCACCGAGCGTCCGGCGGCCAAGAAGACCGTCACCACCCCGACCGGCAAGAAGGTCAAGAAGGGCGACGGCGAGTACAAGGTCGTCAAGGGTGACACCCTCAGCTCGATCGCCGAGAAGCACAAGGTCAAGGGCGGCTACCAGAAGCTGTTCAAGCTGAACAAGGACATCATCGAGGACGCGAACCTCATCTACCCGGGTCAGCAGCTGCACCTGAAGTAATACTCAGGTGAACCACAGCGCCCTCACATCCGTGGTCCTCATACTGAAGGCCTCGTGAGGGTCACCCCCCGTCCCCACGGGCTCCCCGCTCCGGTGCGTGTTCCCCCGTACGCACCGGGGCGGGGCTTTTTTGTGCGCGCTTGGGCGACCGTCTTTGTTCAGTTCAGGAACAATTTGCTCTCGGTTTCGTCCACAGGTCGGTCCGCACAGTGGCCGATACCCGGGAGCCGGTTAGGCTCGTCTCGCAGAACACACCGCGGTCCCGGCGGACCGTGTCACATCCAAGAAGGAGATGCTCGTGCCGTCCATCGACGTCGTCGTAGCCCGGGAAATCCTCGACTCGCGAGGGAACCCCACCGTCGAGGTCGAGGTCGGCCTCGACGACGGCAGCACCGGCCGTGCCGCCGTCCCGTCCGGCGCCTCCACCGGTGCCTTCGAGGCCATCGAGCTGCGTGACGGTGACCCCAACCGCTACCAGGGCAAGGGCGTCGAGAAGGCCGTCCTCGCGGTCATCGAGCAGATCGGCCCGGAGCTCGTCGGCTACGACGCCACCGAGCAGCGCCTGATCGACCAGGCGATGTTCGACCTGGACGCCACCGACAACAAGGGCTCGCTCGGCGCCAACGCCATCCTCGGCGTCTCCCTCGCCGTCGCCCACGCCGCCTCCGAGGCCAGCGACCTCCCGCTCTTCCGCTACCTGGGCGGCCCTAACGCGCACCTGCTGCCCGTTCCGATGATGAACATCCTGAACGGCGGCTCGCACGCCGACTCCAACGTGGACATCCAGGAGTTCATGATCGCCCCGATCGGCGCGGAGTCCTTCTCCGAGGCGCTGCGCTGGGGCACCGAGGTCTACCACACCCTCAAGAAGGTCCTGAAGAGCAAGGGCCTGTCCACCGGCCTCGGCGACGAGGGCGGCTTCGCCCCGAACCTCGAGTCCAACCGTGCCGCCCTCGACCTCATCCTCGAAGCCATCAAGGAAGCCGGTTACATCCCCGGCGAGCAGGTCGCCCTGGCGCTCGACGTCGCCGCCTCCGAGTTCTACAAGGACGGCAAGTACCAGTTCGAGGGCAAGGACCGCTCCGCCGCCGAGATGACGGAGTACTACGAGGAGCTCGTCGCGGCCTACCCGCTCGTCTCCATCGAGGACCCGCTGTTCGAGGACGACTGGGCCGGCTGGAAGGTCCTCACCGACAAGCTGGGCGACAAGGTCCAGATCGTCGGCGACGACCTCTTCGTCACCAACCCCGAGCGCCTGGCCCGCGGCATCGACGACGGCGCCGCCAACGCCCTGCTCGTCAAAGTGAACCAGATCGGCTCGCTGACCGAGACCCTGGACGCCGTCGAGCTCGCCCAGCGCAGCGGCTTCAAGTGCATGATGTCCCACCGCTCCGGCGAGACCGAGGACGTCACCATCGCCGACCTCGCCGTCGCCACCAACTGCGGCCAGATCAAGACCGGCGCCCCGGCCCGCTCCGAGCGCGTCGCCAAGTACAACCAGCTGCTGCGCATCGAGGAGATCCTCGACGACGCGGCGGTGTACGCCGGCCGCAGCGCCTTCCCGCGCTTCAAGGGCTGAGCACCGTCAAGGGCTCACCCCGGCAGGGCTAAGGCTTAGCCAGTCGTACGTACGTCCCCGCACCGGTCCCGTACCGTGTGCGGGGACGTACGCGCGTGTGAACGGGAGGCGGGAACATGGCCGTGAAGGACCGGGACCGGTTCTCCACCACGACCAGGATCAGGCTGCTCGGCGAACAGACGGCGGCCCGTGTCTACCGCTCCCAGACCAAGCGGCAGGCCCGCCGCTCCCGCCTCACCGGCCGGGCCGCGCTGCTCGCCCTGGTGCTGTGCACGCTCGTGGTGGCGCTGGCGTACCCGATAAGGCAGTACGTCTCCCAGCGCGCCGAGATCTCCGATCTGCGGCGCGAGAAGGCCCAGGCCGCCGAGCGGGTCGAGAAGCTGCGCGACCTCAAGGCACGCTGGCAGGACGACGCGTACGCGGAGCAGCAGATCCGCCAGCGGCTGCACTACGTGATGCCGGGGGAGACCGGGTTCATCGTGGTCGACCCGGACGCGGCGAAGCAGTCCCGCGCCGACCTCGGGGCCGCCGACCGCCCCTGGTACTCGAACGTCTGGGACGGGGTCGACAAGTCCGACGCCTCCGACCAGTAGACCGACCGATAGAAAGACAGGCATGGAAACGCCCCCGCCCTCCACCCCGCGCACCGAGCCCACCGACGCGGACGTGGAGGCCTTCGAGCAGCAGCTCGGCCGGCCGCCGCGCGGACTGCGCGCGATCGCGCACCGCTGCCCCTGCGGTCAGCCGGACGTGGTGGAGACGGCGCCCCGCCTCCCCGACGGCACGCCCTTCCCGACGACGTACTACCTGACGTGCCCGCGCGCCGCCTCGGCGATCGGCACCCTGGAGGCGAACGGCGTCATGAAGGAGATGACCGAGCGGCTCCAGAGCGACCCGGAGCTCGCGAAGGCGTACCGGGCCGCCCATGAGGACTACCTCGCCCGCCGGGACGCCATCGAGGTCCTGGAGGGCTTCCCGAGCGCCGGCGGCATGCCGGACCGGGTCAAGTGCCTGCACGTCCTGGTCGGTCACTCGCTGGCCGCGGGGCCCGGCGTCAACCCGCTCGGCGACGAGGCGCTCGCGATGCTGCCGGAGTGGTGGCGGAAGGGGCCGTGCGTGACGGCCGTAGCGGAGGAAGACCGGTGACGCGGGTCGCCGCCGTCGACTGCGGTACGAACTCCATCCGGCTCCTCGTCGCGGACGCGGACCCGGCGACCGGGGAACTGGTCGACCTGGACCGCCGGATGACGATCGTGCGGCTCGGGCAGGGCGTCGACCGGACCGGGCGGCTGGCCCCCGAGGCACTGGAGCGGACCTTCGCGGCCTGCCGGGAGTACGCGGCCGTCATCAAGGAGCACGGCGCCGAACGGGTGCGGTTCGTGGCGACCTCGGCCTCCCGGGACGCGGAGAACCGCGAGGAGTTCGTACGGGGCGTCCTCGACATCCTCGGCGTCGAGCCCGAGGTGATCTCCGGGGACCAGGAGGCGGAGTTCTCCTTCACCGGCGCCACCAAGGAGCTGACGGGCAGCGACGACCTCGCCAAGCCCTACCTGGTCGTGGACATCGGCGGCGGCTCGACGGAGTTCGTGGTCGGCGACGACCGGGTGCGCGCGGCCCGTTCCGTGGACGTCGGGTGCGTGCGGATGACCGAGCGGCACCTGGTCGTGGACGGGAAGGTCACCGACCCGCCCACCGGGGCGCAGATCGCGGCGATGCGCGCCGACATCGAGGCCGCCCTCGACCTGGCCGGGGAGACCGTGCCGCTGGCCGAGGCGCGCACGCTGGTCGGCCTGGCCGGCTCGGTCACGACGGTCGCGGCGATCGCGCTGGGACTGGACGAGTACGACTCCGCGCGGATCCACCACTCGCGGATCGGCCGCGACCGGGTCAAGGGCATCAGTGACGCCCTCCTCAAGGCCACCCACGCACAGCGCGCGGCGCATCCGGCGATGCACCCGGGCCGCGTCGACGTCATCGCCGCCGGAGCCCTCGTCCTCCTGTCGATCATGGAGCGGATCGGCGCCGAGGAGGTCGTCGTGAGCGAGCACGACATCCTCGACGGCATCGCCTGGAGCGTGGCGTAAGGTTCCGCGCAGTCCTCCCCTGAGCAGGTGGAACGCACGAATGAGCGCCTCTGGGGGGCCGTGAAACGGCCCTCCGGGGCACCCCGCCGAGAAACATCGTGAAGTTCTTCACAAGGAATTGGGCCCCGTCGGGCGACGAATGTGGCCCGGTTGGCCCTTCCGGGGTCCCAACACCCCTGTGAACACGTTCAAAACGGGGGGATGCGGACCTCCGGGGAGAGGTGCGGGAGGGGCTCGCGGGAGGTCCTCACGGAACGGCTTCCGGTGCGGAGAGGCAGCTCACGCGGCATTGACAACGGTGGCCCCTACCCCGGGGTTCCCCCTCCGCGCCATGATCTGGATCACGCGGGTCGCGGAGGATAACACACACCCTCGGCAAGCTTGTGAAGGGGCGCACGAGCGACCCCCCTGGGGCGGGTGGATACTCGATGCCATGAGCACCACGGAGCGTCCCAGGATCCTCGTAGTAGGCGGTGGGTACGTAGGCCTGTACGCAGCTCGGCGCATCCTCAAGAAGATGCGCTACGGCGAGGCGACCGTCACGGTCGTCGACCCCCGGTCGTACATGACCTACCAGCCCTTCCTCCCCGAAACCGCCGCCGGCAACATCTCCCCGCGCCACGTCGTCGTCCCGCTGCGACGCGTGCTGCCGAAGGCGGAGGTTCTCACCGGCCGGGTCACCACCATCGACCAGGACCGCAAGGTCGCCACGATCGCCCCCCTCGTGGGCGAGGCGTACGAGCTGCCTTTCGACTACCTGGTGATCGCGCTCGGCGCGGTCTCCCGCACCTTCCCGATCCCCGGCCTCGCCGAGCAGGGCATCGGCATGAAGGGCGTCGAGGAGGCCATCGGCCTGCGCAACCACGTCCTCGAGCAGCTCGACAAGGCCGACTCCACGAAGGACGAGGACATCCGCCGCAAGGCGCTCACCTTCGTCTTCGTCGGCGGTGGCTTCGCCGGCGCCGAGACGATCGGCGAGGTCGAGGACATGGCCCGCGACGCGGCCAAGTACTACACCAACGTCTCCCGCGAGGACATGCGGTTCATCCTCGTCGACGCGGCCGACAAGATCCTGCCCGAGGTCGGCCCCAAGCTCGGCCAGTACGGCAAGGAGCACCTGGAGAGCCGCGGTGTGGAGATCTACCTCTCCACCTCGATGGACTCCTGCGTCGACGGCCACGTGGTGCTCAAGAACGGCCTGGAGGTCGACTCCAGCACGATCGTCTGGACCGCCGGCGTCAAGCCGAACCCTGTCCTCTCCCGCTACGGCCTCCCCCTCGGCCCCCGCGGTCACGTCGACACCCAGACCACCCTCCAGGTCCAGGGCACCGACTACATCTGGGCCGCCGGCGACAACGCCCAGGTCCCGGACCTCGTCGGCCGCAAGGCCGGCAACGAGAACGCCTGGTGCCCGCCGAACGCCCAGCACGCGCTGCGGCAGGCCAAGGTCCTCGGTGACAACGTCATCTCCGGGATGCGCGGCTTCCCGCAGAAGGACTACAGCCACGGCAACAAGGGCGCCGTCGCGGGTCTCGGCCTGCACAAGGGCGTCGCGATGATCGTCATGGGCAAGATGAAGATCAAGCTCAAGGGCCGTCTCGCCTGGTACATGCACCGCGGCTACCACGGTCTGGCCATGCCGACCTGGAACCGCAAGGTCCGTGTCTTCGCCGACTGGACCCTCGGCATGTTCCTCAAGCGCGAGGTCGTCTCCCTTGGCGCGATGGAGCACCCCCGCGAGGAGTTCTACGAGGCCGCCAAGCCGGTGCCCGCGGCCGCGAAGCCGGAGCAGAAGACCGAGGCGAAGGCTTCCTGACCGGTACCGGTCGCTGAGCCGATGCGCCAAGCGAAGGGCCCCCTGCCATCCGTGGTGCAGGGGGCCCTTCGGCGTTCCCGGGGGCCGCGCCCCGAGTCGCCCCCACCGTTGCCCAAGCCGGAGAAGACCGAGGCCAAGGCCTCCTGAGTGGCGCCGGTCCCCCGACCGGCTGATTGAACCGAGGGCCTCCCGCCATCCGTGGTGCGGGAGGTCCTTCGGTGTTCCCGGGCGGGGGACTGTACAAGGGCGTGCCGTTGTTCACCTGAACGAAGAGTCCCGGGATTCTTGTCACGGAGGTGTGCGTCATGGCCGATGCCGCGTCGCGGCTGAAGAGCCTGCTGGAACAGCTGCTGGGAGCCGAGCTCCCGCTACGCATCCGGGCCTGGGACGGCTCGCAGGCGGGTCCGCCCGATGCGCCGGCCCTGTTCCTGCGCAACCGGCGCGCCGTGCGCCGGCTCCTGTGGAAGCCGGGCGAGCTGGGCCTGGCCCGCGCCTGGGTGGCCGGCGACCTCGAGATCGAGGGCGACTTCTACGGCGCCCTCGGCCTGCTCTCCGGGGCCGTCTGGGAACGCGAGGACAGCCGTACGACCCTCCAGCTGCTGCGCGACCCGCAGATCAGGTCCGCGGTGGCCGGCCTGGTCCGCCTCGCCGGCCTGCCCCTGCCCCCGGCCCCGCCGCCCGAGGAGATCCGCCGTACCCGCGGCCATCTGCACACCCGGCGCACCGACAAGCGCGCCATCAGCCACCACTACGACGTCGGCAACGACTTCTACGAGATCGTCCTCGGCCCGTCCATGGTGTACTCCTGCGCCTACTGGCCGGGCCCGGACGCGACCCTCGAAGAGGCCCAGCACGACAAGCTCGACCTCGTCTGCCGCAAGCTCGCCCTCCAGGAGGGACAGCGCCTGCTCGACGTCGGCTGCGGCTGGGGCTCGATGGCGATCCACGCCGCCCGTGAGTACGGCGTGCACGTCGTCGGCATCACCCTCTCCCAGGAGCAGGCGGCCTACGCCCGCAAGCGCGTCGCCGACGAGGGACTGACCGACCGGGTCGAGATCCGCGTACAGGACTACCGCGATGTGGCCGACGGGCCGTACGACGCGATCTCCTCCATAGGGATGGCCGAGCACGTGGGGGCGGAGAAGTACCTGGAGTACGCCCAGGACCTCTACCGGCTCCTCACCCCCGGCGGGCGGCTGCTCAACCACCAGATCTCCCGGCGCCCGGTGCAGGACGAGTCGTCGTACGAACTCGACGGGTTCATCGACTCCTACGTCTTCCCCGACGGCGAACTCGCCCCCGTCGGCACCACGGTGACCCAGCTGGAGCGGGCCGGCTTCGAGGTGCGGGACGTCGAGTCGCTCCGCGAGCACTACGCGCTGACGCTGAGGGAGTGGGTGGCCAACCTGGAGGCTGGTTGGGAGCGCGGGGTCCGGCTTACCAGCCCGGGGCGCGCCCGGGTGTGGCGCCTCTATATGGCGGCCTGCGCCCTCGGCTTCGAGCGCAACCAGCTCGGGGTGAACCAGGTCCTCGCGGTCCGCACCCCGGATTCGGGCGCCGCAGGGATGCCGTGGCGGGCCCGAGTGTGGAAGTGAGGGACTGATTGGTGCGGATGTCCCGGTTACCCGCGGTATCTACCGCCGGTAACCGGGACATC
>NZ_JBEYVC010000121.1:0-32739 GCF_040643855.1 Streptomyces sp. NPDC047072
GCCGTACGAGCACAGCCCGTCCGCCGCCTCCGTCTCCGCGTCCGGCATGCCGGTGGCCACGAGGAGGGCATCGGGGCGGGCGGTGAGCAGGGCGGTGCGGGCTGCGGCCTGCCAGGGATGCAGGTCGGCGTCCTCGGTGGCGATCAGCAGCGGTCGGCCCTGGGCGTGGCGGAGGATGCCGGCGATGTCGACGGGGCCGTCGTCGGTGGCGATGCCTTCGACGCCGGGCGCGGCTTCGCGCAAGAGGGTGAGGAGGTCCGTGCGGGCCCATTCCAGTGCGGGTTTGGGGCGGCGGTGCAGGTCGACGACGTAGGGGTCGACGACCGGGCCGGGCAACGGCTTCCAGCGGACGGCGCGGCGGGCGGCGAGGAGTCCGACATCGGCTCGCGGTGGGGGTCCCGGCCTGTGTGGTTCCGTGAACCGTTCAGCCAGGGTGTCGACCCGGCGAGCGGCGTCCAGGACCCGCGCGGGGTCGAGCGTCCCGTCGGCCATCGCGTCGAGGAGGGCGGCACGGCAGCGCAGCCACAGTTCCGGATCCGGCTGGGCGATGATCAGCTGGTCGGCTCCCGCGGCGATCGCGGCGACGGCACCGGCCGCCTCGCCCACGGTGTCGGCGATCGCCTTCATCTCCAGGGCGTCGGTGACGACGACGCCCTGGAAGCCGAGTTCGGTGCGCAGGAGGTCGGTGAGGATGCGGCGGCTGAGGGTGGCGGGGGCGGTGGGGTCGAGGGCGGGATAGCGGACGTGCGCCGTCATGACGAGGGGGACGCCCGCGGCGATGGCCTCACGGAAGGGCAACAGGTCGGCGTGGAGGGCCTGTTCGTCGCGTGGGTCGACGGCGGATCCGAGGTGACTGTCGACGGTGGTCGAGCCGTGGCCGGGGAAGTGCTTGGCGCAGGGCGCGACTCCGGCGGCGAGCGTGGCCTCGGTCCAGGCGCGGACGTGCCGGGCGGCCTGGGCGGGGTCGGGGCCGAAAGCGCGGGTACGGACGATGGGGTTGGCCGGGTCCCGGTGGACGTCGGCGACCGGGGCGAAGGTGACGTGCACTCCGCACTCGGCCAGGTGCCGGGCGAGTGCGTCGGCGACGGCCGCCGTGAGCGTGGGGTCGTCGGCGACGCCGAGGGCCCAGGCTCCCGGGGTCTCCGGTGCGCCTGCCCGGGCCAAGTGGCTGATGCCGCCGCCCTCCTGGTCGACGGTGACGAGGACGCCTGGGCGCAGGGAGCGCAACTCGTCGGTGAGCGACCGCAGTTCGGTGCGTCCGGCGACGTTGCGGGTGTGCAGGATGACGCCGCCGAGTCCGTCGTCGAGCAACCGCTTGAGTTCGTCCGGGGGTGAGGTGCCGTCGAAGCCGAGGACGAGGCAGCGGGTGGCGGCCTCGACGAGTTCGCCGGGCAGGGTGGTCACGGGGTCATCTCCGGGGTCGTCGTACGGCCGTGGTGGTGGTCGTCGGGGTCCACCAGCAGGACGCAGCGCGCCCATTGACGGTCCGTCACCTCGACGCGCGGGGGCGGGGCCTGGCCGCACTCGGGCCGTGCCAGGGGGCAGCGGGGGTGGAAGCGGCAGCCGGAGGGCGGGTGGACGAGGTCCGGGGGCTCGCCGTAGTCGTCCTCGCCGGCGTCCGGTGTGTCGGCGTCGCGGGACGTGCGGCTCGCCAGGAACTCCATGCGGTCCGGGTCGGGGGTCGAGTCGAGCAGCAGCCGGGTGTAGGGGTGGGCCGGGTTCTGGGTGACGTCCTCGGCGGTGCCGTACTCGACGATCTCCCCCGCGTACATCACCGCGATCTCGTCGGCGAAGTAGCGGGCGCCGGCGATGTCGTGGGTGATGTAGAGCATGGCGAGGTGTTCCTCGTCGCGCAGGGCGGCGAGGAGGTTGAGGATCTCCAGTCGGATGGAGACGTCGAGCATGCTGACGAGTTCGTCGCCGAGCAGGACGTCGGGCCGCACGGCGAGCGCGCGGGCGATGGCCACGCGTTGCCGCTGGCCGCCGGAGAGTTGGTGGGGGAAGGCGTCCAGGAAGCGTTCGGGCGGGGTGAGCCGGACGCGCTCCAGCAGTCCGCGCAGGCGCTGTTCGAGGTCGTCCCGGTCGGTGACGCCCGCGTGCAGTCGCAGCGGCCGTTCGAGCAGATAGCGCACCCGGTGCAGGGGGTTGAGGGAGCCGAAGGGATCCTGGAGCACCATCTGGACCCGGCTCGCGTAGGCGCGGCGGGCCCGGCGGCCGCGCGCGGAGGCCGGTTTCCCGTCCAACAGGACGGTCCCGTCGGTGGGTTGCTGGGCCAGGGCGAGGGTGCGCGCGAAGGTGGACTTGCCGCTGCCGCTCTCGCCGACGAGGGCGACGGTGCGTCCCGGGTGCAGCCTCAGGGAGGCGTGCTCCAGGGCGTGCACGGTCTCGCCGCGGGAGCGGTGGACGGGGTAGTGGACGGTGACGTCCACGGCTTCCAGCACAGGGGCCTCAACAGCCGTACGCACCATGCCCTGTTCGTCGCTCATACGCCTCCTCCAGCGCTCGGCGCGGCCAGGTCGTCGGCGTGGATACAGGCCACCACGCGCTCGGGCCCGTACTCGACCGGTTCGGGCGGTGCCGTCCCGCACTCCGGTGTCGCGTGCGGGCAGCGCGGCTCGAAGGGGCAGCCGGGCGGGAGGCCGCGCAGGTCGGGAGGGTTGCCCGGGATGCCGTGCAGGGTGCGCATCGGTCCGCGCAGCGGCGGGAACGAGTCGCGCAGGCCGCGGGTGTACGGGTGTCGCGGGTCCCGGTAGAGGTCTCCGGCCGGTCCGCTCTCGACGATCCGTCCGCCGTACATCACCGCGATCCGGTCGGAGATCTCCAGGAGGAGCGACAGGTCGTGCGTGATGAAGACGACGGAGAAGCCCAACTCCCGCTGGAGTCTGATTACTTGGCGCAGGATCTGGCGTTGCATGACGACGTCCACGGCGGTCGTCGGCTCGTCCATCACCAGCAGATCGGGCTCGCACACCAACGCGAGGGCGATCGTGGCCCGTTGCCGCATCCCGCCGGAGAGCTCGTGCGGATAGCTGTCGAGGCGCGAGGCGGGGATACCGACCAACTGGAGCATGTGCGCGGCGCGTTCGCGAGCCTGGGACTTGGGCATACGGCGGTGCGCGCGCAGGACGTCGGTGAACTGGGCGCTCAGCCGGGAGACCGGGTTGAGGGCGTTCATGGCGCTCTGGAAGACGACGGCGGTGTGCTCCCAGCGGGTGCGGCGCAGGGCGCGCGCGTCGGCGTGGAGCAGGTCGACGGGCTCGCCCTCGCCGGGGTGGAGTGTGGCGGTGCCCGAGCGGACGACCGCGGGTGGGCGCAGGAGTCGTAGGAGGGCGTTGACCAGGGTCGTCTTGCCGCTGCCGCTCTCCCCGGCGATGCCGAGGATCTCGCCCCGGCGCAGCTGGAGGGACACCTCGGACACGGCCGGCAGGGGTTCGGCCGGGGTGCCGTAGTCGACGCTGAGGTCCTTCACGTCCAGCAACAGGCTCACTGTGCCCCCTTGCGTCGGCGGGCGCCGCGCAGCCGTGGATTGGTCAGTTCGTCGATGCCGAAGTTGACGAGTCCGGCGGCCGCGCCGAGCACGGTGATGGCGACGCCGGGCGGCACGAACCACCACCACGCGCCGGAGACCATCGCCTGCCGCTGCTGGGCGAAGTAGAGCATGGTGCCCCAGCTGACGGTGTTGATGTCGCCGATGCCGAGGAAGTCCAGGCCGGAGACGGCGAGGATAGAGGTGACGAGGGAGAGCATCAGGGTCGCCGAGATCACCGGCAGCAGGTTGGGCAGCACCTCCACCAGCATGATCCGCAGGTTGCTCTCGCCGAGCAGCCGGGCGCCGACGACGAAGTCCCGGTTGCGCAGGGAGAGGGTCTGCACGCGCTTGGAGCGGGCACCCCACGCCCACCCGGTCAGCCCGATGACGAGGGCCACCGCGAACGGCCCGCCCCTGCCCCGCAGATACCCGGCGAGGATGATCACCAGCGGCAGTCCGGGCAGCACCAGGAAGGCGTTGGTGAGGGCGCCGAGCACGGAGTCGACGAGGCCGCCGTAGTAGCCACCGACGAGTCCGACGGCGACCGACAGGGTGGTGGAGACGACGGCCGCGAGCGCGCCGACGAGCAGCGAAGTCCTTGTTCCCACGACGAGTTGGGCGAGGACGTCGGTGCCGTCCTGGGTGGTGCCCAACGGGTGTGCTCCAGAAGGGGGTTGGAGGACCGAGCCGGTGAGTTCCGTCGGGGACAGACCCATCAGCGACTGCACGATCCAGGGACCCACGGCGGCGACGAGGACGTACACAGCGATGATCGCGAGGCCGACGCGGGCCTTGCGGTTGGCGGGGATCAGCTTGCGGAGCGCGGTGCTCCAGGTGAGCCGGCCCGCTGTCGTGGTGAGCGGGGCGGTCGGGGGTGCCGCGAGCGTCACGCGTCCTCCCGGGTGCGCGGGTCGAGCAGGACGTAGACGGAGTCGGCGACGAAGTTCGCCACCAGCACGGACAGCGAGATGATCAGGAACAGGGCCTGCATCAACGGGTAGTCGAGGTTCACGACCGCCTGGTAGAAGAGGTAGCCGATGCCGGGGTAGGCGAAGACCGCCTCGGCCAGCAGCGAGCCGCCGACGACTGTGCCGATCGAGATGGCGAGGCCCGCGACCTGCGGCAGCATGGCGTTGCGGGCCGCGTAGGCGAGCAGGATCCGCCAGCGCCCAAGTCCCTTCGCCTCGGCGAGAGTTACGTAGTCCTCGGCGACGGTGGTGATCATCATGTTGCGCATGCCGAGCAGCCAGCCGCCGACGGAGGAGACGATGATCGTCAGCGCGGGCAGGAAGCCGTGCGCGATCACGCTGCTGATGAACGCGAAGTCGAAGCCCGGTTCCAGGTTGAGGTCGTAGCCGTTCTGCGAGGGGAAGACCGGGAGTTGGACCGAGAGCAGCAGCAGGAGCATGGTGGCGACCCAGAAGTACGGCATCGAGCCGAGGAAGGTCGCGAGCGGCGCCATGAAGCTGTCCAGGCGGCTGCCGGGGCGGGCCCCGGAGACGATGCCGAGGACCGTGCCGAGCAGGAACGCGAGGACGGTGGTCAGGCTGACCAGGCCCAGCGTCCACGGCAGGCCCTGGGAGATCATCTCGCTCACCGGCTGCGGGAAGTAGGCGGTGGAGATCCCGAAGTCGAGGTGCGCGATCTGGTCGAGGTAGTGGAGGTACTGCTGCCACAGGCTCTGGTCGGGGACGCCGAACAGCGCCCGGATGGAATTCTCGGTCGCCGCCGAGACCTGGGAGCGCTGCGCCAGCTTGTTGAGGATGACGGAGGCCGGGTCCCCCGGCATGAGCCGGGGGATGACGAAGTTCAGGGTGATGGCGACGGCCGCGGTGGCGAGGTAGAAGCCGAGGCGACGGACCAGCACCCGGGCCCGGCCGCCCCGGCGGCGACGCGTACGGCCTTCCCCGGATGCCGCCGGCCGCGCGTCACCGGCCGGGAGCGTGGTCACCGTCATCGGGTGAACTCCCTCGCGGACGCCATCACTTCACCGGCTTCAGATGCGCGAGCACGTTCTCGAAGGCCGGTCCGCCGTTCCAGGGCGCGCAGATGTCGTACGGGTTCTTCGCGTCGGGGAACCCGGTCCAGTTGCGGGAGCTCCAGGCGCAGCCGGCGGTGATGTTGGAGAGCGTCACGAACGGCACCTGGTCGACGATGATCTTCTCCAGCTGCTGGGTGAGCTTGATCTGCGTCTGCTCGTCACCGGAGTTCGCGATCTCGCTCAGCAGGTCGTCGGTGGACTTGTCGCGCCAGCGCAGGTAGTTGTTGGTCTGCGCCTTTCCGCCGTTCGCGGTGCCGGCGAACTGGCTGTTGAGCAGCGGGTTGTAGATCTGCCAGGGCACGGCGCCGTACGCGAGCCCGTACGCGGCGAGATCGAAGTCGCCCTTGGCGCGGGTGTCGGTGTAGGTACCGCTGGCCAGCGGCTGCACGTTCACCTTGATGCCGACCTTGCCGAGCTGGTCGGCGATGATCCGGGCCCGCTGGACGGAGTCGGCGAAGTCGGAGACCTCGATGTAGTCGAGGGTGAGCTGCTTGCCGTTCTTCATGGCCTTGCCGCCGCTGAAGGTGTAACCGGCCTGCTGGAGCTGGGACTTGGCGCCCGCGAGGTCGGTCGTCACGGCGTCCTTGTACGCGGGGTCGAGCCACTTCCCCTGCGTCGCCGCGTCCAGGCCGGTCTGACTGATCGGAGTGGCGCCGAGCTGGGTGACGAGCTGGATCAGCTGCTGCCGGTCGATCGCCAGCTCGACCGCCTTGCGGACATGGACGTCCTTCAGGGCCGGCCGGTCGTGGTTGAAGACCAGGATCAGCGAGCCGTACGTCGGGTAGAAGTAGCCGTTCTTCGCCGGGTCCTTGTCGACGTACTGCTTCTCCAGGTTGGGGATGGCGCCGCCGCTCAGGTCCTCCTGGCCGCTGGTCAACTGGGAGAGCTCGGTGGCGGAGTTCACCACGGGCAGCCGGATCTGCTTCACCTGGATCTTGCTGCGCCAGTAGTCGCTGCGCAGGGCGAGGGTGATCTGCTGGGGGTCGAACCGCTTGAGGGTGTAGGGACCGCTGCCCACCGGATCCGGGTTGGTGTAGGTGAGCGCGTTCTGGTTCGCCCAGTATTTCTTCGGGACGATGTACTGCTGGAGAATCGAGGCGAGCTGGGTGAAGGCGGGTTTGTCGAAATGGAAGACGACGGTCTTCTCGCCCTGTGCCGCCACGGAGCTGAAGGAAATTCCGGAGGAGTTGAGCGCGGGCGTCTTCTTCACCAGCTGGAAGGTGAAGACCACGTCGTCCGCGGTGACCGGTTTCCCGTCGCTCCAGGTCGCCTTCTTGTCGACGTCCACGGTCAGTGTTCTGCCGTCCGCCGACAGTTTCTGCGCGGAGGCGAGCCAGGGTTCGAAATCCCCGCCCTTGAGGACGTTGACGCCCATGAGCGATTGGTACATGTAGATCCGGGTGCCAGGAGAGGCGTCTCCCGTGCTGGTCAGCGGATTGAAGTTACGCTGGAGCACGGTTTTTCCGGAAGCGTAGTTGATCATCATGGAACCGCTTGCTGAATTCGCGGAACCGCTGTCCTGGCAGGCGGTGAGCGCGAGACTCATCACCACCGCGACCACTGCAGGACCGGTTCGCAAGGAATGCCTGAGCCGCACGGCCGACCTCCCGTCTCGGATGCCGCATTCTGCGAACGGAAAGCATCGGGCGTCAAGACCGTCACGCGAATCCCCGATAAACGAACCAGGTTCGCAATGAAATATGAACCAGGTTCGTATAGGGCGGACGTGTTTCCTTCGGCGGGCCGGTCGGGCAAGAATGACGTCCAGAGGAATCGGGGGACATCGGAGGACAGGGAATTGACGCAGACGCGTGACAGTCGTGATACGCCCGCGGCGACGGGCTGGATGCGGGAGGCGAGGTTCGGCCTCTTCGTCCACTTCGGCGTCTACAGCATGGCCGCACGGCACGAGTGGGTGCGCAGCTACGAGGAGATCGGGGACGCCGAGTACCAGCGCTACGTGGACCGCTTCGACCCCGATCTGTTCGACGCCGCCGAGATCGCCCGTACCGCCCGCGCGGCCGGCATGCGGTACGCCGTACTCACCACCAAGCACCACGACGGGTTCTGCCTGTGGGACTCGGCGGTCACGGAGTACTCCTCGGCCCGGGTGTGCGGCCGGGATCTGGTCGCCGAGTTCGTCGAGGCGGTGCGGGCGGAGGGGCTGAAGGTGGGTCTCTACCACTCACTTCTGGACTGGCATCACCCGGACTACGTGATCGACGGGGTGCATCCGCTGCGCAACGCGCCGGACGTGGCCGCCCTCAACTCCGACCGGGACATGGGCAGATACCGGTCCTACCTGCACGCGCAGGTCAAGGAGCTGCTCACGTCGTACGGTCAAGTGGACCTGATGTTCTACGACTTCACGTTTCCGTGGAACCGCGGGGGCATGCCCGGCAAGGGGCCGGAGGACTGGGGCTCGGAGGAACTCCTGGCGACGACGCGCGCGTTGCAGCCGGGCATCGTCGTCAACAACCGTCTCGGCATTCCCGGGGACTATGTGACCCCGGAGCAGTTCCAGCCGGACCGACCTCTCACCGAGGACGGCGTCGAGGTCATGTGGGAGGCGTGCCAGACCCTCAACGGCTCCTGGGGGTACCACCGCGACAACCTGGAGTACAAGGACCCCGGCGACGTGGTGCGCATGCTGGTGCAGTCGGTGTCGGCGGGCGGCAACATGATCCTCAACGTCGGCCCGGACGGCCGGGGCAGCCTCGACCCACGGGCGCGGGCGATCCTCGACGCGGTCGGGGACTGGATGCGGCTGCACGCCCGCGCGATCCACGGCGCAGGCCCATCACCCTTCACCCCACCGCCCCACGCCGTCTACACCCAACGCGACGACCGCCTCTACCTCCACCTCTTCGCCTGGCCGTTCCGCCACATCCACCTCCCCGGCCTGGCGGGCAAGGTCGCCTACGCCCAACTCCTCAACGACGGCAGCGAAATCCCCCTGACCGTCCTCTCGGACACCCCCCAACCCCACGCCCACCTGGACCCGTTGCCCCAGCCCCCGGACACCCTGACACTGACGCTTCCGGTGGTACGGCCCGATGTCCTGGTGCCGGTCGTGGAGTTGTTCCTGAAGTGACGTCAGGAACACAGGACGACGGCTGACGTCATATGACCGGCGGTTCCACCAAGCACACCGGCGGTCGGCCGCACATCGAGGGGTGGCTGTTCCGCGTCGGGTGGGCGGGACAGGACTGCCTTCGCCCGAGGAAGGGGCAGGAGCGTCTCGCCTTCGGCGTACTGGAAGGCCCAGCCCTGTTCCTCGATCAGATCAAGAACGGCCTGCCAGTCCTCCACGGAGGTATCGGGCACGAACACATCCGGGAGCGTCCCCATGGTGTCGGGGTCGAAGAACCACTTGACGTCGTCCCACAGCAAGTCGGCCACTCCCTCATCCTGCCTCTCCGGCGCCCTTGTCAGTTCCGGCCATGGAGTACGTCGAGGATGTGGGGCCACGCGGCCTTCCCCAAGAGCGCGTCCGCTTCCGGTGTGCCGCCGTAGAGGAAGCGCGGGGATGCCGTCGCGGGGCTCTCACCGGGCAGGCGGACGCGGTGGCCCGCTGCGGGATGGGTGATCAAGCGGGTCCTGGACGCGCCACGGCGTTCGGACAGTTGCTCGGCGAAGGGGAGGGACGGCCACATCTCGTCGTCGGCGCCTGCGATGAGGAGCAGGTCGGCTCGGGTGCGGTCCACCGGGATCGTCGCCGCGGTGAGGCGGTCCGAGAAAGTCCGTTCGCTCAGTTCGTACCAGGCGCGGATGGCGACCGGGCCAGTGCCTGAACCGGCGGCGGTCCAGGAGTCGTCCATCGGGACGAAGGGCAGTGGCTGTTCGCGCCAGGTCCAGGAGGAACGGTAGGGGAAGCCGGGGCCGACGTTGCACCAGACACGGGACGTCGGGGACACCGCGACGACGGCGTCCACGCGCGGATCGTGTACCGCGGTGAGCAGTGCGGCCTCCGCTCCCTTGGACACGCCCAGGATGCCGATGCGGCGCGCACCGCCCGCCCGGAGGAGGTCGACGGCGGCCGTGAAGGTCTCGAGAGGGATCTCGCAGATCCCCGGCGGCTGTCCCGGCCCGCCGAACCACCGGATCGACAGCGCCGTCAGGCCCTCCCGGGCCAGGAGTCGGGCCCTCTCCCTCTCGATCCGCCCGCTGGAACCGGCCAGCACCAGGACACCGGCCTCGCCGCCACCGACGGGCGTGACCAGAACGCCTTCCCAGGGGTCGGTCAACTCCCGTTCGACTACGTCCACTTGGCCTCCGGAAGATCCAACTCAGCCTAGCCGGAACCGACCGACGACGCGTTGACAGTCACCGTCAACCGCGTCACCGTGAGTGCGTGCCCCGAGCCCGGAGGTTCTCCCCATGGCCGGTTCAGAAGCACCGCCCTCGGACACCGAACTGCTGGAGCGCGTACGGCGACTCAGGCCGCTCGTCCGCTCCCACGCCCCGCGCACCGAACAGAACCGCAGAGTCACCGGTGAAGTCCTGGCCGCGCTGGCGGAGACCGGGCTCCAGCGCATGAACGTCCCCCGCCACTACGGCGGTTACCAGACCCGCTTACGCACGCAGGTAGACGTGCTGAGCGAGGTCTCCGCCGCCTGCGGCTCCACCGGGTTCATGGCGTTGATCCAGGCCGGCTGCGCCTTCATCGCCTCACTCTTCCCCGACGAGGCCCAGGACGAGATCTTCACCGGCCCCGACGTCCGGGTCGGCGGCACCCTCATCCCCACCTCCAAGGCCGTCCCGACCGACGGCGGTTACACCGTCACCGGCACCTCCCCCTTCGCCACCGGCTGCCAGGACTCCGACTGGCACCTGCTGACCGCCGTGGCCGACACCGGCGCGGCCGGTCCGCCGGACGTCCTGTGGACGGCGATCCCCACCACCGAGCTCAAGATCCTCGACGACTGGGACGTCACCGGCCTCGCAGGAAGCGGCAGCAACAGCGTCGTCGCCCAGGACGTCCACGTCCCCGCCCACCGCGTCCTGCCCGTCGGTCCGCTGCTCACCGGCACCTTCCCCTCGCAACGCAACAGCGCCGACCCCTTCTACGGGATGCCGGTCCTGCTCCTGTTCTGCGCCTGGACCGCCTCCAACGCGCTGGGGCTGGCCCGCGCGGCCCTCGCCGAGTTCGGCGAACGCATCCACCGGCGAGGCATCACGTACACCTTCTACGAGCGCCAGCACGAAGCCACGGTGACCCACCTCCAGTTCGCCGAGGCCGAAATGAAGGTCTCCAGCGCGGAGTTGCTCACCGCGGACTTCGTCGACCTGATCGAGTCGAGGGTCGCCGACCCACAGCCGTACACCATCGGGGAACGCGCCCGGATCAGGGCACAGTGCGGCTATCTCACCCGGCTGTGCAAGGAGGCCGCGGACCTGATCGGCTCCGCCTCCGGCGCCTCCTCCCTCCACCGGGACGCACCGATCCAGCGGATCGTCCGCGACCTCAACGCCCTCAGCCTGCACTCCTTCGTCAACCCCGCCACCAATCTGGAGCTGTACGGAAGGGTGCTGTCGGGACTCGAACCGAGTACGCCCTTCCCCTGACGGACGGGCACGGTTAGCGGCCGAGCGCGACGGGGATGCGGTCCAGTACGGGGTACGGCAGCAGCCCGTAGTGGTAGAAGTCCACGGCGTCCGCCCCACCGTGCCCCGTGGCGGCCGCCGCCTTCTCCGCCAGCGCCCCGGCGTCGGTCGTGTCCGGCAGCCCCGGCCGCAGGACGGTCCGCAGCGAGCAGGCATCCGGCAGTACGGCCCGGTAGGCGGCCGTGTCCGCCCCGATCCGGGCGGGATCGCGGGCGTAGGCGAGCAGACCGTAGCCGGGGACGACCGCGCCGACCGCCGCCGGGGCGACCCCGATCCGCCAGGCGTCGTCGGCCGCGAGGGCCCCCGTGGGCAGTCCGTCGCCGTACCCCTTCGCGGCCCCGGTCAGGTCGAGGAAGACCAGCTCGGAGCCCTCGTCGGCGACGGCCTCGGCGACCTCGGCCGCGAGCGAGGTCACGGTGTCCCGGCGGGCGCGCGCGTATGCGGCGACCGGCTCGGGGAGGCCGTCGAGATCCGACAGATCCCCGCTCGAAGGAGCACCGCCGTCGAGCACGCCTACGGTCATCGACACCGCCTCCGCCCGCGCCTTCCTGGCATCCACACCCCGTCCCTCCGCCGCCCGGACGCAGTACGCGCAGAAACACAGCCCCAGCAGGAACTCCTCCCACGCGCCCAGCGCCACGAAGCTCCGCTCATGGTGATAGCCGTGCCCGAACGTGCCGTAGTGGAGCGACTCGGCGACCACCGCGTCCACGCCCTGGCGGGCCACCGAGCGGGCCAGGGCGACGGCGTACGCGCGCACGTCCGGGTGCGCGGGGCACAGGTCCGCCGGAGCGGCGCGGTCGCCGAAGCAGTTCTCCTGGGTGACGTCGGGGTGCGCGAGGCCGAGGGTCGTGTTGTGCAGGAAGACGGTCCAGCCGTGCAGGTGCGCACCGCGCTCCGCGGTGGTTCCGCGCAGCTCACGCAGGGGTTCCTCAAGCGCGCCCGGCTGCACGGGCGGGATCAGTCGAGCCTCGTCGAACAGGTCGGCGGGCGGCGAGAAGTGGACACCGTCACCGCGCAGGGTGACCCGGGCCGGGCCGTGCGGGGTGACGTCACGGGCTCGGTGGTACGCGGCGGCCACGGTGACGGTGTCGCAGCCGTAGGTGCCGAGGACGCGGTCGAGGACGGCGGCGGTGCCCTCGGCCCGGAAGTCCTCCACGAAGGTGTACATCGCAGAGCGCATTTCAGCGTCCCCTTCCCGAGCCCAGCACATGAGAGATGTCGAGCCCCGTGCGGACCACCATCGGCCCCACCTCGCGCACCCGCGCCGGCGTCATCCGCGTGGTCAGCCCGGAGACGCTCAGCGCACCGGCCACCGCGTCGGTGTGGTCGAAGACCGGCGCGGCGACGCACCGCACCTCGGGCTCGTTCTCGCGGTCGTCGATGGCGTAGCCGCGCTGGCGGACCCGTTCGAGTTCGACGCGCAGCCGGGTGGCGTCGGTGACCGTGTACTGGGTGACCGGGGGCATCCCGGCGGCCACCACCGTCTCGAAGGCGTCCTCGCCCTGCCAGGCGAGCATGGCCTTGCCGACGGCGGTGCGATAGGCCGGCACTCGGCTGCCGATGCGGGAGGCCATCCGCACGCTCGCCTCGTTCTCGACCTTGTCGATGTAGACGACGTCCGGCGGCTCGTACACCACCAGGTGGCAGGTCTCGCCGACCGCGTGCTGGAGCAGCCGCAGCGGTTCGGCGGCGGCCGTGCGCAGGTCGAGGGAGGAGAGGTAGGCCTGCCCGAGCCGCAGGGTGCCGTGCCCGAGCCGGAACCAGCCGGTCTCGCGGTCCCGCACCAGCAGGTCGGCCTCGATGAGCGGGGTGGCCAGCCGCAGCACCGTGCTCTTGTTGACGCCCAGGTCGTCCGCGATCTGGGTCAGGGAAATGCCCCGGCCCCGGCCCGCGCGGTCGCGGACGTACTCCAGGACGGTCAGGGCGCGGCGCAGCGAGGAGGACTGGTTGCGGCGGGCCGGTGGTGTCGTCGTCATGTCGTACTCCTCGGCAGCAGGCCACGGGTGACGGTGTCGTGGGCGGCGGCCAGATGTCGTCCGGCTCGCGCCAGGGAGACCTCGTGGTGCCCCGGGAAGAGCGCGTCCACGTCGAGTCCGGCGAGCCGGGTCAGGCTGGCCGCGTATTCCGGAACCCGACAGTCGTGCAGATTCTGGAGCGAGACGCGCCCTCCGGTAAAGACACAGTCGCCGGAGAAGAGTCCCTGGTAGGAGGGTGTGGTGAGGTGGTAGCAGGTGTGTCCGTCGGCGTGTCCGGGGGTGGCGACGGCCCGGATCACCACTCCCCCGCCCAGGTCGAACTCCGTACCGTCGGCGACGGGCTCGACGCGCGGACAGGGCGGGAAGGCGTACTCGGCGGGATACACCCCGGCGGCCTTCCCCTTGTCCACGCTCAGCCCTTGCTCGTCGCCCTCGGCGATCCACCGCACGGCCGCCGGCCCGGCCAGCACCCGCAACCCGGGAAAGCGCGAGGCGAGCGCGGCGGCCCCTCCGGCATGGTCCGCGTGTCCGTGGGTGAGCAGAAGGAGGTCGGGCCGAACCTCCAAGGGGAGGTCCGCACACCCGGCTCCCGCATCGACAAGAACGCTGAGCCGACTGCCCCGCACGAGGTAGACATGGCAGTCCAGCGGATCGCTCAGATCAAAGCCGTACGCTCCGCTGGCGACGAGAGTGACGTGCTCGGTCAGTCGCAAGACGGCTCCTCCTCTACGACCGTCCCCCGCACCGGCTCCTCTGCTACGACCGTCCCCCGCACCGCGTCCACCACGACCCGCGCCGCCAGCTCGACCTCGGCCAACTCCACGCTCTCGTCGGCCGAGTGGGCGTCCAGAATCGACCCGGGCCCGAACACCACCGCCGGTATCCCGGCACGGGCGATCTTGCTGGCGTCCGTCGCGAAAGGCATGCCGTCGACGTCATCCGGGCGGCCGCGCTCCACTAGCGCACGACGCAGTCCCCGCACCACGGGCGAGTCAGGCGGCGTGTCGAGCGCGTAGTCGATGATGAACGGCGGATCCAACTCGGCGCCCAGAAGCCGCAGTTCGTCGCGATCCCGCTGCCAGACGACCTCCGGCTCCTCCCCCGGCAACGTCCGACGGTCCACATCCGCCTCACAGACCCCGGGGATGGTGTTCGGCCCGGTCCCCCCGCGAATCCGGGTGACCGCCCGAGTGGCGGGCCCCAGAAGCGGATGCGGCTCCACGTCCGGGGACGTGGCGGCCAGATGGCTCAGCACCGGCGCCATGAGCGACACCGCGTTCACCGCCTCCTCCGGCCGCGAACTGTGCCCCGCCCGGCCGACCGTCCGCACGGTGTACCGCACAACTCCCTTGTGCGCGACGGCCGGTACCAGCCCGGTCGGCTCCCCGACGATCGCCCCGACGGCAGTCCGCCCCGCCAGCGACGACAGCAGATGCAGCACCCCTCGGTACTCGTGCTCCTCGTCGCACACGCCGGCGAGGACGACCGAGTACAACGGCGGCTCTCCCCGCGCGAGTTCGGCCGCGGCCAGCATGAACGCCGCCAGCGGTCCCTTCGCGTCGCACGCCCCCCGCCCGTACAGCCGTCCACCGCGCACCTCACCGTCGTAGGCGGGCACCGTCATCCCGTCGACCTCGACCGTGTCGAGATGGGACTCCAGCAGCACGGCGTCCTCGCGCTGCCCCGGCACCACGGCCACGACATTGCTCCGCCCCGGCAGCACCTCGTGCACCTCGGCCCGGACACCGCGCGCGACGAGCCAGTCGCGCACGTACTCCGCCACGACGGTCTCGCCCCCGTCCCCGGGCCCGCCCCGCGGGTTGACGCTGGGGAGTGCCACCAACTCCCGCAACAGAGCCGTCACTTCCGTCATGCCCGCCGCTCCCTCGCGTAGATCAGCAGAAGCCCGATGATCAGCACGCCGAGGACGACCTGGCGCACGCCTTCGGAGAGGTTCCAGGACGTCAGGAGCGCGGTGAGCAGGGTGAGCAGCAAGGCGCCGCCGACCGTGCCGAGGAGGTGGCCGCGACCGCCCAGGATGGACGTGCCGCCGAGCACGACGGAGGCGATGGACAGCAGTTGGTAGGGGTTGCCCATGGTCAGCGAGCTGGTGCCGGTGAAGCCGAGCAGGACCAGGCCCGCGACTCCGGCGAGCAGGGCGCAGGAGACGTACGCCGTGAAGGCCGTGGCGGCGAGCGGTACGCCCGAGGCGCGCGCCGCGCTCTCGCCGGAGCCGAGGGCGAAGGCGTACCGGCCGGTGCGGGAGGCGTGGAGCAGCCAGCCGGCCACGGCGGTGATGCCCAGCCAGAGCACGAACGCCCAAGGGACGCCCAGCAGGCGGCCGTTGGCGAGCGAGTCCAGCAGGGGGACCTGGGCGGAGCTGGGGGATCCGTCGGTGTAGACGAGCAGCGCGCCGGAGAGGATCGTGCCGCTGGCCAGGGTCATCACCATCGGTGGTACCCGCAGCCAGACGACTCCGCCGGCGTTCACCGCTCCCACGGCCGCGCTCAGCAGCAGCGCCACGGCGATCCCGGACGCCCCTCCCCCGCCGCCGGAGGCGACCTTGGCGCAGACGACCGCCGAGAGGGCCACGACGCCGGAGACCGAGAGGTCGATGCCGCTCATGATGACGACGAGCGTCTGGCCGACCGCGACGATGCCGAGGAAGGACGCCGTCTGCACCAGGTAACGGAAGTTGGAGACGCTGTCGAAGCCGTCGGCGAACAGGACCGCCGCGGCCCAGGTGACGGCGAGCACGCCGAACGCCCAGGTGGCGCGGCTGCTCCGGACAACAGCGAGCGTGCTCATGCCGTCGCCTCCTTCGTGACGTACGTCTTCAGCGCGAGGGCCACGACGAGGATCACGCCCTGCGCGACGAGCTGGTAGAAGGGCGAAATGCCGGTGAAGAGCAGGAGGTTGGTGAGCAGTCCGATCACCAGCGCGCCCAGGACCGTGCCGCGCATCCGGCCGACCCCGCCGAAGAAGCTGATGCCGCCGAGGACGCAGGCGGCGATGGAGTTGAGGGTGTACGGCGCGCCGATCGTCGGATCCGCCGAGCCGGTCTGAATGGCGAGTCCGACCCCGGCGAGCCCGGTGAAGGCGCCCGCGAGCGCGTAGCCGCCGATCTTCACCGCGCGGGTGTGCAACCCGCTGGCGTAGGCGCCGTGTTCGTTGCCGCCCACGGCGTACAGGGCGAGGCCGTGCCGGGTGGTGCGCACCAGTTTCCAGAGGGCCAGGACGACGATCAGGGCGAGGGCGGGCAGGGCGAGGCCGTTCCAGCCGTTGTTGTAGGCGTTCACCAGGCCGCCCGGGACATGCCCGCCGGGTTGCGGCAGGACGACCAGGGTGACGCCGCTCCACAGGAAGGACGCGGCGAGGGTGACGACGATCGGCGGGAGTCCGGCGTACGCCACGAGCGTGCCGTTGACCGCTCCGGCGCCGACCGCCACGGCGAGGGCGAGGAGCAGCGCGACCACGACTCCACCGGTGCCCTGGGCGTCGTAGGTGGCGAAGACCGCCATGGCGAGGCCGAGGACCGCGCCGAGCGACAGGTCGATGCCGCCGAGCAGCATCACCGAGGTCTGCCCGGCCGCGGCCAGGATCAGCGGGAGGAACTGGGCGGACAGGATGGTGATCGAGGCCGGGGTGAGCAGGCCGGAGTCGTAGTGCTGGTAGGCGACGAGCAGGACGAGGAGGAGGGCGAGCAGCCAGAGGATCTCGGTGTTGCCCCGGGCGACGGAGGTCAGGCGTTCACGCATGGACCACGCTCCCGGGCTCCACCGAGGCCCGCACGAGCCGTTCCTCGGTGAGGTCGGGGCCGGTCAGCCGGTCGACGACCTTCCCCTCGTACAGGACCGCCACCTCGTCGCAGAGGCCGACCAGTTCCATCGTGTCTCCCGAGGTGACGAGCACCGCCATGCCCTCGTCGGCGAGGCGGCGCAGGAGGTGGTAGATCTCGCGTTTGGTGCCGATGTCGATGCCCCGGGTCGGCTCGGCGAGGAGCAGGACGCGCGGTGCGGTGGGCAGCCACTTGGCGAGCGCGACCTTCTGCTGGTTGCCGCCGGACAGCCGTCGTGCCTCCTGTGCCGGGGAGGCGGCCTTGATGCGCAGCCGCTCGGTCAGCTCGGCGACCAGCCGGGACTCGGCGTCGCGCGAGACCGTGCTGAGGCGGCGGGCCGGGGCGAGGGTGCGCAGGCTGGGCAGGGCGAGGTTGTCGCGGACACTGCGCGCGGTGTGGACGCCCTCGGTCTTGCGGTCCTCGGGCACGTAGGCGATGCCGTGCCGGATCGCCTCGCGCGGCGAGCCCAGTCGGACGTTGCGGCCGTCGAGCGCGACCTGCCCGGTGTGCCGGGCGAGGCCGAACAAGGCGCGCAGGACCTCGCGTTGGCCCTGCCCCTGGAGTCCGCCGAGGCCGAGGATGCGGCCGGGGGCGAGGTCCAGGTCGACGGCGGTGCAGGCGCCGGGGACGGTCAACTCCCGTGCTTTCAAAAGAGGTTCACCGACCGCCGCGGCTTTGGGCGGGAACAGGTCCGACAGCTCCCGCCCGATCATCAGCCGTACGACGTCGTCGTGGTCGGTCTCCGCCCGCGCCCGTGTCGCCGTCACCGCACCGTCCTTGAGGATCGTCAACCGGTCGCTGATGGCGAAGAGTTCGGCCATGCGGTGGCTGACGAAGATCACCGATCCGCCGTCGGCCCGCAGCTCCCGCACCACCCGGAAGACGGCGGCGACCTGGTCCTCGTCGAGGGCGGAGGTGACCTCGTCGAGGATGAGCAGGCGGGGTTCGCCCGCCAACGCCTTGGCGAGTTCGACGAGTTGGAGGGTCCCGAGCGGGAGACGCCCGGCACGACTCCCCGGGTCAAGGTCCAGACCGACCCGTTCCAGGAGCGGCCGGGCCCGGGCCGCGAGGTCGCGGGCCCGTACCAGTCCGCCCCTGCTGGGCCAGGCGCCGAGGAAGACGTTCTCCGCGACGCTCTGGTGCGGGTTGAGGCTCAGCTCCTGGTGGACGGAGCCGATCCCGGCGGCCCGGGCGCGGTGCGGTGACCACGCCCGGGGCACGGGGGTGCCGTCGTGGCGGACCAGGCCGGAGTCGGGGGCGAGCAGCCCGGTGACGAGGGAGAGGACGGTGGACTTGCCGGCCCCGTTCTCCCCGACGAGCGCGAGGACCTCGCCGGGTTCGACGGTGAGGGTCACCTCGCGCAGCACCTGGTTGCCCGCGAAGGACTTCGAGACGGCTTCCACGCTCAGCAGCGGCGCCATGGTCACGGCTTCACTTTCCGATGAGCTTGTCGATCTCGGACTGGGCGATGTCGTTGATCGGGTACGAGTCGTCGGGCTGGTCCGTCTTGACGTACTGGGAGAGGTTGGCGTCGGTGATCTCGGGGAGCGGCACGGTGATGTCCTGCGGGACGGCGACGCCCTCCCGCTTGGCTACGGCGGCCTCCACGGCGATCACGGCGAGGTAGTTGGGCTGGGCGGTGGCATAGGAAGAGAAACCATTCTTCTCCTGGGCCTGCCACTGCTTGAGGAAGCCGTTGTAGTTCTCGCCGGTGATCGGGACGAGCTTCTTGTCCTGCTTGACCAGGGTCTGGAGCGCGGCGGCGGAGAGGGCGCCGCCCTGGGAGAAGACGCCCTGGATGCCGGGGTGCGCGGAGTAGGCGGAGGCGAAGGCCTGGGCGGCCGGGGCGAGGTTGTACTCGCTGTGCACATTGCTGACGATCTTGATGTCCGGGTACTTCTTGAAGACCGCCTCGGCACCGGACCAGCGGTCCTCGCTGACGGCGACGCCCGCGGGGCCGTTCATGGCGATGATGTCGCCCTTGCCACCGAGCTTCTTCGCGAGCCAGGTGGCCATCATGGAGCCCCATGCCTTCTGGTCCGTGCCGACCCTGATCACCTTGGTGCTGGTGGGCAGCGAGTCGAAGGCGACGACGGTGATGCCCGCGTTCACGGCCTGTTCGAGGGCGGGGTTGAGGGCGGTGGAGGAGCCCGCGTCGACGAGGATCACGTCGTACTTCTGCTGGATCATGGCGCGGATCTGGGCGATCTGCTGCGAGGTGTCGCCGTTGGCGTTGAAGGTCTTGAACTGCGAGACCTTGCCCGCCGACTTCAGCTTGTCGACGTCGCTCTGGAGCATCTTCAGCGTCTGCTGCATCCAGGACGGGGTGAGGTAGATGGTCGACCAGCCGACCTTGAGGTCCTTGGCCGTGGCGGCGGAAGCGCTGCCGGTGCCGCTCGCGGCGGCGGAGTCGGACTGGACGTCACAGGCGGACAGGGCGGTCAGGGCACACAGGGCGGCGGCCGCGGCGACCCCGCCTCTGACGGAACGAACGTTCATCGAAGTTCCTCGGTTCCCTCAGGAGAAGTTGAGACGGGAACCTATGGCCGCGCACGACCGCGCACCACATCTGCAACACAGAATTTCGCATTGCACAACATGGCTGTTCGACAGCGTGCTTCAGGGCGGTCAGTCGCCCGCCGCGCAACACCCGCGGACGTCGGGTGCCGGGTCGCGGCGGCAGTAGCAGGACGCCTCGATCGGTACGTCGGCCAGCGCGGCGGCGACACGCAGTCGCCGCTCCACCAGACGGGCCTCCGCCGCCTTGTCCCGGCGGACCAGGCACTCGTGGAGGCCGTGCAACGCCCAGACGTTGTCGGGGTGTTGGAGTGCTCGCGGGAGCGTGTCGTCCAGGCCAAGGTCGGCGCGGTAGACGGCCTCGGCCTCGGCGACCCGCCCCTGTTCGAGCAGGAGGGCGCCGAGAGCATGGCGGGTGGGCTGCATCCAGCCCCACGGCTCGTCGTAGGGGAGGGTGTCGTCCAGTTCGACGGAGCGTTCCAGGGCCGTGAAGGCGGTGTCGAACTCGCCCTTGCGGTAAGCGAGTTCACCGTCGAGCATCGCCGAGGCGATGGCGAGGATGTCGGCGCAGGTGTTGTTGAACAGCATCCGCGTCTCGGGGACCTTGGCGCGGGCCTGCTGGAAGAGGGCGCGCTCCGCCTCCGCCTCCGGGACGCGGCCGGTGGCGGACAGGGCGACGCCGCGGGCGTAGTGGAGCATCGCGGTGCTCACGCAGTACAGCCCCGCATCGGCGGGCAGGGGCAGGTCCAGGAGGTCCGCCCAGCGGCCGAAGCGGATCAGGACGTGGACACGCATCGCGAGGAACGCCTCCAGCCAGTCGGCCATGGGCGGGCTCTCGACGCGCAGCAGGTCCTCCGGGACCGACGCCTCCAGCTCGGCGGCGGCCTCCAGGGCGACCTCGTACCGGCCGAGGAACATCGCGCCATAGATCCTGAAGTGGTGGTTGTGCGCGCGGTAGAGCGTGTAGAAGTTCATCGCGCCGGAGCGGGCGCGGTACTTCTCGTCGGCGGCGACGGCCGCGCTGTTGTCGGAGACCACCCGCCGGTAGTCGCCGCACAGCACTTCGAGGTGGGAGGGCATGTGCAGGAGGTGACCGGCGTCGGGGACCAGGCCGCGCAGCCGGTCGGCGACGGCGAGGGCCGCCTCGGGGGTGGGTGACATCTCCATCAGGTGGATGTACAGGTGCAGGACGCCCGGGTGGATCCGGCCGGCGGGTGTGCCGAGTGCGCGCTCCAGGACGTCCCTGGCCTCACGGGTGCGGGCCCCGGCGGCGGGTTCGCCGGCGCGCAGGTCCCACAGCTGCCAGGGGGTGAGGTTCATCAGGGCGTCGGCGTAGAGGGCGGCGATGTCCGCGTCGCCCGGGGCGAGTTGATGGACGGCCCGCATGCTCTCGGCGTACGGAGCGTTCCACACCGCGCAGTCCGCGGCGGGTTCCGCCTGCGGGTAGCGGGCGCGCAAGGCGCCGATCAGGGCCCGCTCCAGCGTGTCGGTCGCCTTCTCATGGGCCAGTTCGACGGCCGTGTGGGTGCGCTCCACCGTGCGGGCCAGGTCGTCCCCGTCGAAGAACTCCCAGGGCTTGTTGTAGTTGGGGCCCAGCGCGTAGGCGATGCCCCAGTAGGCCATCGCGCAGTCGGGGTCGGCGGCGGCCGCGGCCTCGAAGCAGGCGACGGCCTCCTCGTGGTGGAAGGCGTACGTCCACACCAGACCGCGGTCGAACCAGAGTTGCGCCTCGGCGGAGTCGGTGGTGACGGGCCGGCTGTGCGAGCCCAGGTCGTAGTACTCCATACGCAACTCCTCGCACCCAGCCGACCGATGTCCCACAGGCGATTCTGCCCGAAAGCGGGCGTTTGGGATGCACCCTGCGAAACCACGCCGGAGCACCCGCGTGCCAGACTGACGCCATGCCTGAAGTCGTCTTCACCTCGGTCGCCCCCGTCATCCCGGTCCGGGATCTCGACGCCGCACTGGACCGCTACCGTCGCCTGGGCTTCGAGGCGCGTGCCTACGCAGGGCCGGACCGTTACGGCTTCGTCGAACGGGGCGGGGTCTCGCTCCACCTCAGTGAGTGGCCCGAGCACGATCCCCTGCGCACCGGGGCCGTCGTCTACCTGTACGTGAGTGACGCCGACGCCGTCTGCGCCGAGTGGCGGGCGTCCGGGGTGGAGGGGCGCTTCGTCGAACCGCGGGACACGCCGTACGGCCTGCGGGAGTTCGGCTATGTGGACGCCGACGGCACGGCCCACCGGGTGGGGTCGCCGGCCGCGGACTGAAGCGGAGCGGGAGGGCTTTGGTGGCCCGGACGGTGAGGTCCGGGCCGGGGTGGTGTTTCAGGCAGCGCGTTCGAGCAGATGACGGACCAGGGCGATCAGGGCCTGGGCCGAGGAGCGCTGGTCGCGTGCGTCGCAGTAGACGACAGGGGTGTCCGGAAGCAGGTCGAGCGCCTCGCGGATCTCCGCCTCGTCGAACTGCGGGGCCGTGGTGAAGGTGTTGACGGCGATCGCGTACTCGAGGCCGTACTCGTCGATCAGGTCGATGACCGGGAACGTCTCCTCCAGCCGTGAGGGGTCCACCAGGAGCAGCGCGCCGAGCGCCCCGCGGGCCATGTCCTCCCACAGCTGCATGAAGCGCTGTTGTCCCGGAGTGCCGAACAGGTAGAGCACCAGCTCGTCGCTCAGGGTCAGCCGGCCGAAGTCCAGCGCCACGGTGGTGGTCGCCTTCTCCGGCACGCCGCGCAGGTCGTCCACGTGTACGGACGCCTGCGTCATCTTCTCCTCGGTACGCAGCGGAGCGATCTCCGACAGGGACCCGATGAAGGTCGTCTTGCCCACGGCGAAGTGTCCGACCACCAGGATCTTCGCGGCGGTGGTCACGTCGGCCGAGACGTAGATGGAGCCGTTCACCGTGGGGTCAGCCGATGTTGAGGGTTTCGAGTCCATGCAGAACCTTCTCGAGAATCGCGCGGGGAACGTGCTGGGCGGGGGCCGGCTCGGCGCGGCGCAGGAGGTGACCCTGTTCGAATAAATCGGACAGCAGCAGCCGGGCCACGCCGACGGGCAGTCCCAGGTGCCCGGCGACCTCGGCGACGGACAGGTAGCCGCCCGAGCACAGGTCCCAGATGGCCCGTACCTCGGGGCCCGCGCCCAACGGCATGGTCCGGTCCGGCGCCAGACAGACCAGCGTGTGCAGAGCCAGGTCGTCGTCGGAGGGGAGACGGCGTCCACCCGTGATGACGTACGAGCGGACGAAGTCGCTGGTTACCGGTGCGTCCTCGCCTGGCCAGGTCATGCGTCTACGCCGGTGCTCTGGCGCGGTGCCGCGCTCATCGCCTTGGTCAGCGCGCCCACGGTCTTCTGCATCCGCATCGACATGGCCTCCATGTCGACGTCGAGGGCGGTCGAGACGGCCAGGTAGGAGCCGCTGCCGCCGGCGATGAGGAAGATCCAGCCGCCGTCGAACTCGATCAGTGTCTGCTTCCACTGCCCCTTGCCGCCGCCGACGAAGGGAGCCACGCTGCGGCACAGGGACTGCAGGGAGCTCATCGCGGCGGCGTTGCGCTCGGCGTCGTCACGGCCGATGCCGTCGGACCGCTGCATGAGCAGGCCGTCCGCCGAGACGAGGATGGCGTGGCGTGCCCCGCGCACCTCGAGCACGTCGTTCAACACCCACGACAGATCGGGATTCACTGGTTCTGAGGTCCTTCCGTGTTGTCAGAGTCCCGCCCGAGCGCAGTTCCGCGAGCGAAGGCCTTGAGACGCGAGGCCGTCTCTTCGCCGCCCGCGTCCTGGTCGGGTACGTCAGCACTGGGCGAGGCCACGACGGTGACGGGACCGTTGCGGCGCCGACGGCGCTTGGGGAGCCCCCCGGCCGTCTGACCGACGACGAGCGAGGCCACGGGGGCCGACTTGACCGCCGCCGGCGCCTGCTCGTAGTCGTCGAGGACGACGGGCGCGGGTGCGGGGACGTCCGCCGTCAGAAGGTTCTCGGGCACCCGGATCACGGCGCGGACGCCTCCGTAGGGGGAGACCGCGTCCACGGAGACGTGGAAGCCGTAGTGCGCGGCGAGCTTGCCGGAGAGGGCGAAGCCGAACTGGGGCGGGTCGCCGAGGTTCGTGATGTCCACGTCGCCGCCGACCGACATCAGGGCCGCCGCGCGGACCTTGGTCTCCTGGTCCATGCCGAGGCCGGCGTCGTCGACGATCAGGCAGATGCCGGTGGGCACGGCCTGGATGTTGACCTCGACGGGGGTGCCGGGCGCGCTGTACTTGGTGGCGTTGTCCAGCAGTTCGGCCAGGACCATGGCGACCGGTTCGACGGCGCGGCTGGTGATGGCCACATTGGCCTGGGAGTTGACGCGGACCCGTTCGAAGTCGCGGATCCGGCCCTGGGCGCTGCGCGCGACGTCGTAGACCGAGGCGTCGCGGTCGCGCCGTCCGAGCCAGCCGCCGCAGAGCACCGAGATGCCCTTGGTACGACGGCTGAACTGGCTGCCCGTGTGGTCGACCAGCATCAGGTCGGCGAGGACGGCGTTGTCGTCACCGTACTTCTGCTGGAGTCCGTCGAGCAGGGCCAGCTGCTCCTCGGCGAGGGTCGCGAGGGTGCCGACCGCCGACTTCAGGGTCGCCTTGGTCGCCGACTCGGCGTCCTGGCGCACCTCTTCGAGGTCGGCGGCATGCCGGGAGCTGACCGTGGAGTACGTGGTCTGCAGTTCCGCGAGCTGGCCGCGCACGGAGGCGATGTCGCCGTGCAGTTTGCTGTTGTTCGCGCGGAGATGGTTGTTGACTCTCCGCGCGCGTATCACTGCGAAGACCGCAGCGATGAGTATGACAAGCAAGATCCACAGGAGTGGATCCTCGAACAAGGACGTCATGAGACTCTCTTCAAGTCGCCTCGCGTCGGGAGACTGACCGTTCATGAGACCCCCGGAACCGCCCGCGGCCGTAGCGCCTCGGACCTTCCCGGCGGACCAACCGTCACTCCTTCACGATGGGGCCGTTGTGGCTGTCCCCCGTACGCGTACCTGACGCGCCGTCAGCCTACTGAAAAGTGGAATGATCTTATCAGTTGCCACAGTGTCAACAGGTGCCACACTAGGCCCACTTGACGAGTCTCCACAAAGAACCCCCAGCAGCGCCTCATCGACGCTGCGACGGGGTCCCGTCCATGATCATCGCGCGCAGCCTACCAAGGCTCCGCACCGGCCGTGGCCCGTCCGTCGAAAACTCGTTTGCGGCCCTCGGGCCCGCCCCCGACGCTTGCCCCATGCCGTATCTCCTGCGCCCCGCGGCGCTCACCGACGCGCCGGCCGTGACCGAGCTGCTCAACGAGATCGACCGCATCGAGATCGGACGCCCCGAGACCGATCTGCACACCGTGGAGGCCGATCTCAAGCATCCGGAGGCCGACCTCGCCCAGGACTCCTGGCTGGCCTTCGACGACGGGCGGCTGGTGGCGTACGCCCTGGTCTGGGACGACTCACAGGGCGAGCGCATCGACGCCGACCACTACGTGCTGCCCGACCACCAGCGGGCAGGGGAGCTGCTCCTGGAGGCGCTGGAGGGCAGGGCGCTGGAGCGGGCCCGGGCCAACGGCGCCGCCCGGGCCGTGGTGCACCTGCATCTCAACGCGGCGCCCACCACCGACCTCGCGATGCTGCGCGGCCGGGGCTGGTCCGTCGTACGCCGGTACCACGTACTGGAGCGGGAGGTGCGGGCCGGAGCGGACCTGCCGCCGCGGCCGCCTTCGGGGGTGCGGGTGCACGCGTGCGCCGACGAGGCGGACCGGGCCCGGGTGCACGCCCTCTACCAGACCACCTTCGCCGAGCACTTCGACTTCCAGCCGCGCGGCTACGAGCAGTGGCTGCACGACGTCGACGGCGACCGGATCGACTGGTCCCTGGTCTGGATCGTCACCGTCGAGGGGATCGGCGACGCCGGGTTCCTGCTCGCCCGCGACGACCGGGAGGCGATGGGCTGGATCCGCAGCCTCGGCGTCGTGCGCGAGGCGCGCGGCCGCGGGATCGGCGGCCTGCTGCTGGGTCACGCCTTCGCCGCGTTCGCGGCGCGGGGCCGCAAGACCGTCGGCCTCGGCGTGGACACCGCGAACGCCACCGGCGCGCCCCGGTTGTACGCGCGCAACGGAATGTCCGTCCATTACGCCGTCGACACGTGGGAAATCACCGTCGCCTGAATCCGTGAATTCCCCGGCGCATTCATCGTGCGACGGGAATGCGATCACGGCGGTTCAGCTTAGTTTGCGGGTACAACGGCATCTCACCGCAGGGGACGGCCGGTATACGAGATGTCATGTCGCACTCCCCCGCTCCGCCCCGGCACATCACGGCAACCGTCACGCTCGCCTGTCTCGGGGTCTTCGTCTCCTATCTGCCGGTCGTGGGCGTCTCCGTCGCGCTCCCGGTCATGCAGCAGGCGCTGAACGCGTCCACCGCCGGACTCCAGTGGATCACCGACGCGTTCATCCTGCCCACCGCCTCCCTGCTGCTGACCTGCGGCATGATCGGCGACCTCTACGGCCGCAGGAAGACCTGGCTGGCGGGGCTCGCGCTGTTCTGCCTCGGCTGCCTGGTCTGTCTCACCGCCGGCAGTGTCGTGCAGGTGTGCGTGGGCCAGGCGCTCACCGGGATCGGTACGGCCGCCCTGCTGCCCTCCACGCTCGCCCTGATCGGCCATGTCCTGCCCGACCCGGCCGCACGCGCCAGGGCGATAGCCCTCTGGACGGCCGCGCTCGGGCTCGGCCTGACCCTCGGGCCGCTGGTCAACGGGGTGATCGTCGAGCACGCGAGCTGGCGGTGGATCTTCCTGCCCTCGCTCGTCGTCGGCGCGGTCACCGCCCTGGCCGGGGCCGTCGTCCTGACGGACTCGCGCGCCGAGCGCGAACGCCACCTCGACGTCCCCGGCCAGCTCCTCGCGATCGTCGCCGTCACCGGTCTGGTCTACGGCGTGATCGAGGGCGGAAGCGCCGGCTGGGGGTCGGCCGAGGTCGTGCTCGCGTTCCTGCTGGCGGCCCTCGCACTGCCCGCCTTCGTCGTCGTGGAGCTCCGCTCGCCCTGTCCGATGCTGGACATCCGGCTGTTCCGGTCCGCCGCGTTCTCCGGTGCCGCGCTCGTCATGGCGCTCACCCTGTTCGCGCAGGTCGGCCTGGTCTTCGCGCTGAGCGAGTACTTCGGGCTGGTGCACCACGCCTCGACCTGGGACATCGGGGTACGGCTGCTCGCCCTCAACGGCTTCACCGTCGTCCTCGGTCCCCTGGTCGGCCGGCTCATGAACCGCGCCACGCCCGGACTGCTGCTGGTCACGGGCCTGGTCGTCGGGAGCGTCGGGGCGCTGTGCGTGAACCTCTTCCAGGCTGGTACCGGCACCGGTGAGGCGGCGCTCGTCATCGCCGTCCTGGGAATCGGCATCGCCCTCGCCATGGCCCCCGTCACCACGATCGCCATGGACAGCCTCCCGCACCGGCTGGCGGGCACGTCCGCGGCCGCCAACAGTGCCCTGCGGCAGATCGGCAGCGCGCTCGGTCCGGCCGTCTTCGGAGTCGTCCTCACCCACCGGACCCTGGAGACCCTGCCGGGGCACCTCGCGGGGTCGGGGCTCGATCCCGCCGACCAGGGCGAGGTCCTCGGGCTCGTCTCGCACGTCGGCATCCAGGCGGGCGCGTTCCTCCAGCTCGGGACACCCGAGGCGACCGAGCAGGCGCGGGCCGCCTATGGAGCGGGCTTCACCGACGCGCTGCACACCTGCGCGCTGGTCGGCGGGGCCGGCATGCTGCTGGCCGCGGTGGTGGCGTTCGCGTTCATCGGGGTACGGCGACGCGTCGCGGCCCCCGGGAAACGGCCGGCCGCGGTCTCCTGAGGCACGGACAGGGGTGGCTGTCCGCCGGCGAACCGCGGCGGGCAGCCACCCCTGCGGGGTGTTCGTACCGGTCTGCGTCACATGGGACGGCGCCGGGTGCGACGCAGCAGAACGAAGCCGGCGATCAGGAGCACCGAACCGGCCGCGGCCGGCCACAGCTGGGCTCCGGTCTCGGCGAGGCTCTCCTGGCCGCCCTGCGGCTGGGTCTGCGCGCCGACCGCCGGGGGCTGGGCGATGACCTCGGTCGTACCGAGTTCGTCGTCGTTCGCCGCGGTGTCGTCCTGTGTGCCGGAGGGGGCCTGTGTCTCCGGCTCGGCCGAGGGGGCGGTGGTGCTGTGTGCCGTGGGGGACGTGTACGTCTTCGGCTCGTCGTTCCCGGTTCCGTTTCCGTTCCCGGCGGGCGCGGTGTTCTGGTCGTCGGCCGAGGGCTCGGAGGTCACGGGCGGGGTCGGCTCCTGCGACTGGTCGTCGGCGGGGGGTTGTTCGGTGCCGGAACCGTTGTCGCCACCGCCGTTGTTGTTTCCGCCGCCGTTGTTGTTTCCGCCGCCGTTTCCGCCGTTGTCATTGCCTCCGTTTCCGCCATTGTCGTTGCCGCCGTTGTCATTGCCCCCATTGCCGCCGTTGTCGCCCGTTCCGGCGCCGCATGTGCGGCCCTGGTTGATGCAGTCGACCATCTGCTTCATCAGGCCCTCGTCGAAGACGTTGATGAAGTCGCCGTGGTCGGTCACCGGCTTGTGCAGCTGCTCCGGGAACGAGTCCACCGCGAACAGCGGCGTGGTGCGGCCCCCGTCGTTCAGGCTCGGCGCGTCGACGTCGTAGACGATGCGCTGGACCAGCTGCGGGATGGCCTCGAAGCCCTGCGGGCAGCTGCCGTCGGCGCCGGCGAAGGCCACGTGCGTACGGTGGTTGGCGCTGTCGATGTTCTGGCCGTCCCAGCAGCTCTGGAAGCGGAAGGTGCGCACCACGTCACTGCCCGAGGGGCACAGCGGGTACTTGTCCTTCAGCTGCCGGTCCTCGAACCCGGTGCAGCTCCAGGACGCGTTGGCGTTGGCGGTGCCGTTTACGAAGGCCTTCGCGTCGCCGGTGATGATGCGCAGCAGCCGGGGCATCTCGGTGACCTTGGAGCGCGGGTTGCCGACGAAGGTCAGGGTGACCTCCTTGGCGGTGACGATCTCGCCCGCGTTGCCCTCGATGCCGCCGCCGGGGCTGTTGGCGTCCTGCTCCTGGGTACCGTTCTGGAGCCGCAGGACAGGCCAGTAGTACGTGGACCTGTCGCCCTGGTCGACACAGCTGGTCTGCGCGTTCGCCAGGTCCTGGTCGGAGGCGAAGGCGGTGTTCGACTGGTTGCCGATGTAGTCGTGGAAGTGGTGGGCGCCGTTGCTGACGCCGGGGGCCACGATCACGTTGTCCGAGTTGAACAGGCCGTTCGCGTTCACTCCGCAGCTGGTGACGAAGGTGCCGGAGGAGGGGCCGTTGCCGGTGTCGGGAGCCTGGGAGGGCTGGACGGAGTTGATGTCCGCGTAGTCCGCGGCGACGGGCCCGTTGCCGGCCTGCCCACCGTTGCCCTGCTGCTGCCCGCCCTGGTCCTGACCACCCTGGTCCTGACCGTCACCCTGCTGGTCACCGTTCTGGCCGTCACCCTGGTCTTGACCGTTTCCCTGGTCCTGACCGTCCTGCTGGTCCTGACCGCCCTGGTCGCCGTTCTGGCCGCCACCGTCATCGGCCGACTCCCGCATCTGGCACGCCGCCATGGAGTCGAGCCCGTCCTGGCCCGCTCCCGCGCGTTGGAGCGCCGCGGAGATGCGCTGGATCGTGGCGGCGCGGTTCTGCTGGAGCGGGTCGACGATCTGGCTCTGCGCGGCCTCGCGGCTCCCCACCGCCGGGTCCTGAAGGCGCTGGTAGGCCTCGGCGACCTGCTGGTCCAGGAAGGCGAGTTCCTTGTCGACGTCGGCCCTCGACTCGTCCGGCACGTCGGTCAGGGCGTCGCCGACGTCCGGGCAGCTGACGGTGACGGCTCCCCACGGCGTCTGCAACGTCCGGCTGTCCTCCGTGGCGGAGGCGTACACATTGACCGCGACCAGTCCACCACCCCCGAGCATGAGGGCAACTGCCGCGAAGGTCGCACGACGTGCGCCTGTCGGTCGTCTGCGGTTACTGCGTCCCACGGAAGCACTCCTGCACATCTCGACTCTGCGGGCATGCAAATCCCTCGCCCCATACGGATGTCGGGCCCCGCGTGTTCAAGCACTCACGAAATTCACAGCAGACTCTTGGGCGACACCCGGATCCGCAGCCCCCGACGCCCCTCTGTACTGGGAAAACGAGGTGCTCCCACGGCCATCGCGGCTCTACGGTTCTCATCATGAACAGCACCGGAACCGAGCGCCTGTTGAACGTCGTGGACGTCGAGGCGACCTGCTGGCCCGGCTCCCCTCCCCCCGGCTCGGTGAGCGAGATCATCGAGATCGGTCTGACCGTCGTGGACCTCGACGCCGCCGAGCGGACCGCCCGGCACCGGATCCTGGTGCGCCCGGCGCGCTCCCGAGTCAGCCCCTTCTGCACCGAGTTGACCGGTCTGACCCAGCAAGAGGTCGACCAGGGCGTGTCGTTCGCGGAGGCCTGCCGGCTGCTGGCGGCCCGTCACACCGCGGGTGCCCGGCCCTGGGCCAGCTGGGGCGACTACGACCGCAACCAGTTCGAGAGGCAGTGCCGGGCCGGCGGGACGCCGTACCCCTTCGGCCGTCGCCACACCAACGCCAAGGCGGTCTTCACCGCGGCCCACGGCCTGCGCAAGCGTCCCGGCATGGCCCAGGCGCTGCAGATCGCGGGGCTGCCGCTCGAAGGGCGTCATCACCGGGGCGAGGACGACGCGTGGAACATCGCCGCCCTGGTGCTCCACCTCGCCGGGCGGGACGGCTGGCCCACGGACTGACGTGTGCCGCGGGAGGTACCGGGCACTCGGAGCGGGCCCGCCACCCGATCCGTACTGGCTGGAGGTCCCGATGACGGCCGAGGAGCGCGTCTACGACGAGCAGGGGGACGTGCCTCTGGAGGGCTACGCGATCCTCGCCGCGGTCTTCGCGGGCGGCGCCACGCTGTTCGCGGTGGCGGCACGCCGACGCGGGGTGCGGCTGCCCGACCGGGTGCCGCCGTGGGACGTGGCGCTGCTCGGCACCGCGACCTTCAAGGCCGCCCGGCTGCTCGCCAGGGACCGGATCACCAGTTTCGTCCGGGCGCCGTTCACCCGCCGCGAGGAGGAGGGCACGGCCAACGAGGTCGAGGACGCGCCTCGCGGTGAAGGAGTGCGCCGGGCCGTCGGAGAGCTGGTCTCCTGCCCGTTCTGCGTCGCCGCCTGGGTGGCCGGGGGCCTCACCGCCTGCTACGCCGCCTCCCCGCGCACGGCCCGTCTGGTCTCCGCCGGGCTGACGGCGGTGACGGTGGCGGACTGGCTCCAGTACGCCTGGACCTGGACCGAGCAGTCGGAGGAGTGAGGGACCGCAGGCCCGCTGCCGTGTCGACATCGGCGCCCCGGGTACTCGGATCTCTCCGTCACGGCTCCGCGCATGTGGGCCGACCAGGAAGGGGGCAGCGATGACGCAGCATGCCGACGACGATCCGGCCGACCGCCACGGGGGCGTGGCCGAGCTGCGGCTGGCGACGGGCGACCCCGGACCGGCCCTGCCCCTCGACCGCAACCAGGCGATCCTCCAGGCCGCCAAGCAGGTCGGCGCGATCCTCAAGCGGCAGGGCCACGCCTTCGCCCTCGCGGGCAGCGTCGCCGTGTACGCGCACGGCGGCACCCAGAACCTCCAGCACGACGTCGACTTCTGTATCCGCCCCGAGGACGCGCAGGCCGTCGCCGAGAGCCTGCGCGAGGCCGGGCTGCCGGTGCGTACCCCGCCGGAGGACTGGCTGTTGAAGGCCGACTGCCTCGGCCAGCAGGTCGACCTCATCTTCGAGCTGGCGCACCAGCCGGTCACGGCCGAGCTGCTGGAGCGCGCGGACGAGCTGTCGGTGGACTCCGTGTTCATGCCGGTGCTGTCCCCCACCGACCTGCTGCACAGCCTGCTGTCCGCGTTCTCCGAGCACCACTGCGACTTCGGGGCCGTCCTGCCGATCGCCCGCACGCTGCGGGAGCGGGTCGACTGGGCGGCGCTGCGCCGGGACTGCGGGGACGCGCCGATGCCGGACGCGTTCTTCTACTTCCTGGAGCGGCTGGAGGTCATCGCACCGCGGACCGGGGAGGGAGTGTCATGACCGAGCCCGCCGCCGACCACTCCGGGGAGAACGTGGAGTACCGCGTGGCCCATCTGCGCGACCGGCTGGCCGCCGAGGAACTGGGCGAGCTGGGTGTCCGCGCCGAGGTGCGGGCCGGGGCGGTCGTCGTCACCGGCACCGTGCCGTCCGCGCAGTGCCGCGAGACCCTGTTGCGGACCGTCCACGAGGAACTCGCCGGACTCGCCGTGCACACCGACGTGGTGGTCGCCGAGACCGCCACGCCCGATCATGCGGAGGACCTGCCGTGATCCGCGTCGCCGCCGTCGGGGACATCCACATGGGCCTCGACAGCCAGGGCCTGCTGCGCCCCGCCTTCGACACCCTGCCCGACTGCGCCGACCTGCTCCTGCTCGCCGGCGACCTGACCCGGCACGGCACGCCGGACGAGGCGCGGGTGGTGGCCCAGGAGGTACGGGACCTGCCGGTCCCCGTCGTCGCGGTGCTCGGCAACCACGACCACCACGACGAGCAGCCCGCGAAGGTCGCCGCCCTCCTGGAGGACGCGGGCGTCCGGGTCCTGGAGGGCGAGGGGACCGTCGTGGAGTGCGACGGCGTCCGGGTGGGCGTCGCCGGGACCAAGGGGTTCGGCGGCGGGTTCGTGGGGCGCAGCGCCGGGGAGTTCGGCGAGCCGCTGATGAAGGAGTTCGTACGGTACTCACGGCGCTGTGCGGACGGGCTGCGCGGTGCGCTGGAGGAACTGGACCGGGAGGGCTGCGCGGTACGGGTGGCGCTGACCCACTTCTCCCCCGTCGCCGACACCCTCGCGGGTGAGCCGCTGGAGATCTACCCCTTCCTCGGCAGCTATCTGCTGGCCGAGGCGATCGACACCGCGGGCGCCGACCTGAGCGTGCACGGCCACGCCCACGCGGGCACGGAGCACGGGGTGACGGCGGGCGGAGTGCGGGTACGGAACGTGGCGCAGCCGGTGATCCGCCGGGCGTTCAACGTGTACCACCTGCACACGGACTGACGACGGCGCACCAGCACCGGATAACAGAGGGGAGCTCGCAGAGCTCACAGAGCGAGGGCCGTGGTACTGCCCCCGCCACTCGCGGTGTTGCCGGGCCCGCAGCCGGTCGCGGTGC
>NZ_JBEYVC010000122.1:0-31267 GCF_040643855.1 Streptomyces sp. NPDC047072
GGGGGCCTTGCGGCCGTAGTGCCGGGCGGCGACCGCGACGGCCTGGACCTCCTCGACGAGGCCGCCCACCGCGATCTGCAACGCCGGCTGGACGCGTGGCAGGCCGAGGAGTCCGCCGTACGGGCCGTCCTCGCCGAGGCCGAGACCGCCGCGGCGGCCCAGCGACCGCCCGCCGACGTGACCGCGGCGGAGCAGACCGCCGCGGCAGCGGGCCACCGGCTCCGCGAGGCCGCCTCCGCGCGGGACGCCGCCGCCCGGCGCTGCGTCGAACTCGACCGGCTGTCCAACAGCTCGGCGGCCGGCGTACGGCGGCTCGCGCCCCTGCGCGACGAGTACGACCGGGTGGCCCGGCTGTCCGCGCTCGCGGCCGGCACCTCCGCGGACAACGAACGCAAGATGCGGCTGGAGTCGTATGTGCTCGCCGCCCGCCTGGAGCAGGTGGCGGCCGCCGCGACCGCGCGCCTGCAGCGGATGTCGTCCGGGCGCTACACCCTCGTCCACTCCGACGACCGCACCGGACGCGGCCGCAGCGGTCTCGGACTGCATGTCGTCGACGCCTGGACCGGCCGCGAGCGCGACACGGCGACCCTGTCGGGCGGCGAGACCTTCTTCGCCTCCCTCGCACTCGCCCTCGGGCTCGCGGACGTCGTGACCGACGAGGCCGGCGGGGTCCGCCTCGACACGCTCTTCATCGACGAGGGCTTCGGCAGCCTCGACGACCAGACCCTCGACGAGGTCCTCGACGTCCTCGACTCACTGCGCGAACGCGACCGCAGCGTCGGGATCGTCAGCCATGTGCCCGATCTGCGGCGGCGGATCCACGCCCAACTGGAGGTGGTGAAGGGGCGCTCGGGGTCGGTGCTGAGACAACGCGGCACCGGCTGATCTCACCGGCTCACGGCCCGCCGGGGGAGCGGCGAGGAGTACACGACACTCGTCGTCACCGACCCCAGCGCGCCGATCTTCCCGGAGATCTCCTCCAGGTGGCGCATCGAGGAGGCCGTGACCTTGATCACGAAGCAGTCGTCGCCGGTCACATGGTGCGCCTCCAGGATCTCGGGCGTCACCGCGACGAGATCGTGGAACGGCTTGTAGTTGCCGTTGGGGTAGCGCAGCCGGACGAACGCCAGGATCGGCAGCCCGAGCCGCTCCGGGTCCACGACGGCCGCGTACCCCTGGATGACGCCCGCCTCCTCCAGCCGCCGTACCCGCTCGGTGACGGCGCTCGCCGACATCGAGACGGCCCGCGCGAGCTCGGCGAAGCTGGCCCGGCCCTCCCGCTGGAGGACCTCGAGGATGCGCCAGTCGGTGGCGTCCGGGGAATACACGGTCATGCCCGAGAAATAGCAGGGGAATCCCCGGCCCGGCAAGGTCCACTCCGTGGAATCCCCCTTCAGAAAGATGATCACCGGCCGTAGATTTCTGGCCATGACGACAACCGAGACCCTCACCGTGAACCCCGTCCTGCGCGTCGCCCCGGCGGCCCCGGCCGATGCCGCCGCCTTCTTCCGCGCGAGTCTCGTCTTCCACGCCGACGTCTCCGACGTGGCCGCGGCCCTCGCCGCCGACGGCGACCCCGGCTTCGTGGTGCTCGACTCCCGCTCCACCGCCGCCTGGGACCAGGGCCACGTCCCGGGCGCGATCCACCTGCCCACCGCGCTCATCCCGGAGCAGGCCGAGCAACTCCTCGACAAGGCCGTACCCGTGGTGACGTACTGCTGGGGTCCCGGCTGCAACGGCGCCACCCGCGCCGCGCTCGCCCTCGCCGAACTCGGCTACCAGGTCAAGGAGATGCTCGGCGGCTTCGAGTACTGGGTGCGCGAGGGCTTCGAGTTCGAGACCTGGGAGGGCCGTGAGCGCCGTACCGCCGACACGCTGACCGCGCCGGCGGACTCGGACGACTGCGGCTGCTGAGTCCCGTCGCATCCCGTGCGATTCCTGTGCAGGTGCAACTGGGAGGTTCCTGTGCGTGTAGGTTCTGCCGCATGGTGCGATACGCGGAACCGGGCACGGTGGAGTGGGTGGAGTCGGGCGGCGGGCCGCTCATAGCGGTGCCGGAGACGGTGCTGCCGTTCTGGGCGGGCGCCGACGGCGACGAGACGGCCTCCGACTACGACCGGGCCTGTGAAGTCGAGGGATTCATGGGGCTGTTGCCCGTGGGCGACTCCGCGGCCCTGGTCCTCGGCGACGAGCCCGCCGCGACCGCTTACCTCCCCGAGTACGACACCTTCGTACGGTGGTGCGCCGCCGACTCCGAGGACGAACTCCTCGCCGGCGTCCCCGCCGCCCTCGCCGCGGCCGCCTGGGAGGGCGAGGTCGACTGGAAGGTGCCCGGCCCGGTCGTCCTCTTCGACGCGGCCTGGCCCGGCACCGACTCCGCCCGCACCGACCACGTCAACGTCCCGCTCTCCGCAGGCCGTTACGCGGTGCGCGCGGCCAACGTCCAGCCGGGGCCGGAGACTTGGCTGGGGCTGATCCAACTGCGGCGACTGCTGGACTGACAGGCCCGGCCCGCCTCGTGGTGTGGGCCACGAGAGGCGAGCCGGAGCGATCAGCCCCCGCCGATCACAGCGCCGACAACTCGTCCACCAGGTCGTCCAGTCCCAGCGACCCCTGCGACAGCGCCGCCATGTGCCACGCCTTGAGGTCGAACGCGTCGCCGTGCCGCGCGCTCGCCCGCTCCCGCCCCAGCAGCCAGGCACGCTCGCCGAGCTTGTAGCCGATCGCCTGGCCCGGGATCGTCAGATAGCGGGTCAGCTCGCTCTCCACGAAGTCCGCGGGACGGCTGCTGTGCGAGCCGAAGAACTCCTGCGCCAGCTCCGGCGTCCAGCGCTCGCCCGGGTGGAAGGGGGAGTCCGCCGGGATCTCCAGCTCCAGGTGCATGCCGATGTCGACGATCACCCGGGCCGCCCGCATCATCTGCGCGTCGAGATAGCCCAGCCGCTGCTCCGCGTCCGTGAGGAAGCCCAGCTCGTCCATGAGCCGCTCCGCGTACAGCGCCCATCCCTCGGCGTTGGCGCTGACCCCGCCGAGGGTGGCCTGGTAGCGGGAGAGGTTCCCGGCGACGTGCGTCCACTGGGCGAGCTGGAGGTGATGACCCGGGACGCCCTCGTGGTACCAGGTCGACACGAGGTCGTAGACCGGGAAGCGGGTCTGGCCCATCGTCGGCAGCCAGGTGCGCCCCGGGCGCGAGAAGTCCTCGGAAGGGGCCGTGTAGTACGGGGCCGCCGCACCGCCGGGAGGGGCGATGCAGGACTCCACCTTCCGTACCCGCTCGGCGAGTTCGAAGTGCGTGCCGTCGAGCGCGTCGATCGCCTGGTCCATCAGGCCCTGCAGCCAGTCGCGGACCTCGTCCACGCCCTCGATGTGCTTGCCGTGCTCGTCGAGATGGGCGAGCGCCACCCACGGCGTGGCCGCCCCGGGCAGGATCTTCTCCGCCTCCTGGCGCATCTCGCCGAGCAGCCGGTGGTACTCGGACCAGCCGTAGGCGTACGCCTCGTCCAGGTCGAGGTCGGTGCCGTTGAAGTAGCGTGCCCAGCGGGCGTACCGCTCACGGCCCACCGTGTTCGGGGCGCCCTCGATGGTCGGCGCGTACACGTCCCGCATCCAGTCCCGCAGCTCCACCACCGCGGCGGTCGCGGTACGGGCGGCCTCGTCCAGCTCCGCGCGCAGCGCCTCGGGACCGGCGGCGACGAAGTCCTCGAACCAGCCCTGTCCCTCGCCCGTGTCCGCCCACTCGCTGAGCTGCCCGACGAAGGTGGCCGTCGGACGCGGCGCCGCGTACAGCTTGCGCTCCAGGCCGAGCCCGAGGGACTCGCGGTACCCCGCGTACGCGGCCGGTACCGCGCGCAGCCGCTCCGCGATGGCCGTCCAGTCCTCGTCGGTCTGCGTCGGCGTGACGGTGAAGATCTCGCGGACCGAGTGCGCGGGCGTGGCCATGTTGCCGACCGAGCGCAGGCCCTCGTCGGCCTCGTGCACGGCGAGTTCGGCGGTCAGCCGCTCACGCAGCAAGCGCCCGCACCGACGCTCGATGTCGCTGTCGGCACCGACCTGCCGCTCGGCCTCGTCCAGCTTCGCGAGAGTGGCCCGCTGCAACTCCGCCACCGCCCCCTGCCCCGCCGGCGACAGATCGGGCAACCTACTCGAACATTCCCTCACACCGAGATAGGTACCGGTGACGGGATCAAGGGCGATGAGCGCGTCGACGTAGGCGTCGGCGACCTGGCGCGGCAGCAGGATCTGGGTCTCAGACATGGGGTCCATCCTCATACGGCGCCGGGCCTGACGTCATCCCGTTTCAGCCAACGGCATCCGCACCCACCCAGGGGCGCGGGGCTGCATCGATCTGCGGCTCCGCCGCGTGGGCGCGACCAGCCACAACACACCCGCACCCGCCGGACGAGAGGAACCCTCTACGGCGCTTCCGCGTTGATCGCCTCCGCCTTGGAAACCAGCGCGTCCAACCGCGCCGTGATCACCAGAGTCCCCTCCTCGATCTGATAATCGAGCGGCAACCCCAACCCCCGCATCGCCGCCACCATCCCCGTGTTGGACGACTGCGTCACCGCATACACACTCTCGCACCCGGCCTCGACCGCCATCGCGACGAGCCGTTCCAGCAGCTCACCCCCAATACCCCGCCGCTGCCACGCGTCCTCCACGAGGAGCGCCACCTCGGTCTCGTCGCCGTCCCAGAGCAGATGGCCGAGTGCGACGACTCGCCCCGACGCCGTCTGCACGGCGAGCGTCCGCCCGAACCGCGGACTGAGCAGATGCCCCAGGTACCGGTCCGCGTCGCCGACCGGCCCGTGGTACCGCATCCCGAGCGTCCGCGACGAGCACCGCTCGTGCATCTCCCGCGCGGCCTCCCGGTCCCGGGTGTCCGCCCGGCGCACGGTGATGTCGTTGCCCTCCGGCAGCGTCAGCACGTCCTGGCTGCGCGGGATCCGCGGCCCGAGACGGGCGTCCAGCTCCACCAGGGCCCGCGCCCGGGCGAACTCGGTCGGGGTGAACGGCAGGTACGGCCGCTCCACGGTGATCACTCCGCCCTCCGGCGCCCGCAGCCGCATGACGGTCTCCTCCAGCACCCCTTCCACGGGCACGCCCTCCGGCCCGCGGCCGCCGCCCACCGGTACGGCGGGCAGCGACCGGATGGTGCAGCGGCCCAGCAACTGCCGTAGCGCCAGCGGGAGTTCGGCCGCGTCGAGTGCGGTACGGGTGGCGAGGCCGAGGACCCGGGTCGGGGCGTCCACCAGGTCGTGGGTGTCGGCCCGCTCGATCCAGGTGTCGCTGCCGCCCGCCCCGGCGACCGCCCGGGCGATCTCGTCGCCCTCCAGCGCACCGGGGGCCCGCAGCAGGAACTCGTCCACCGTGCCCGTGGCCAGCGGATGCGTCTGGAGGCTGAGGATGTCGACCCGCAGCCCGGCCAGTGCCGTGCACAGAGCGGCCAGTGAGCCCGGCTCGTCCTTCACCGTGGTCCGCATCCGCCACAGCGTGCTCTCACCGGTCACGGGGTCCCCGGCCGGGTGCCCGGCGGGCAGCGGCGGCCGGGTGTCGGTATCGCCCGTCGGCGGCGCGTGACCGTGGCGGCGTGTCCACCATGCGTGGACGCCCGCCTTCGCGGCGGAGAGGAAATTCGCGAGGCGCGTCACGTCAGACATGTCTTGAGTCATGCAACCACTGTGAAGGAAGGGTGTTGCGTGATCACGAACGCTTTGTGACTGATCGGTAAAGCGTAGGTCTGCACCTTATTTTCCTTTTAAACTGTTGTGTGGTGAATGGCGCCGGGGTGGGCGCCGCCCATCTGGTGTGCTGACTGTGTGTCAACCTTTGCCAATGGTTCGCAAGTTGACAGTCCATAGGGCGTCGGCCCGATGTTATGATCTCCGCACTTGTCAACCCGGAGCTGCCACGGGTCGTCCTCCGAAGAGAGTCATATGGGGCACTACATACAGGACCCGGCATTCCGCGTAGACCCAGACGAATCCGCAGAGTTAGTTCGGCTGCATGTCATCACGCTGGGGCGGAGTCTTTCCGGGGGAACGCAGCTCCCGCTCACCGCATTGATCGCAGCCGTCGAGGGCGCACCTCGGCCGCCGGGCCGATTATCGCCCGAAGAAGAGCATCTCCTCGATTTGTGCAGGGGCGGCTTCCTGGCTGTCGCCGAGATCGCCGGGCACAGTCAGTTACCCCTGGGAGTAGTGAGAGCCTTTCTCGCCTCGCTGCTCGAAAGCGGGTACATCTCGATTCGCCGGCCGAGGACTGACGGGGCGAGTCCCGGCGCGCAGGTCATGCGGGATGTACTGGATGGTCTTGAGGCCAAGTTCGGGTGACCGACGGGCCCGAGGAAATCATTGTTTTTTTGTACGGCGCCATGAGGTGAGGGAACACCTGCCCAGGCGTCGATAAAGCTCGTTGCACAGGAAAGATCAGGAGCAGACATGTCCGACAGCGAAGCCGTTCCCCCGCCCGGCTGCCCGGCCCACGGCGGCCGAATTCCTCTGTACGGTCCCGAATTTGCTGCCAATCCCCAGGAATACTACGAATACATGCGGCTCTACGGGCCGACCGCCCCCGTCGAGCTCGCACCCGGCGTGGAGGCGACCCTCGTCACCGACTACGCCGCCGCTCTTCGACTGCTGCAGGATTCCAACACCTTCCGCAAGGACGCCCGCCGCTGGCGGGATCTCAACGAGGGCCGGATCAGTCCCGACAGCCCGGTTCTTCCCCTGCTCGCGTACCGGCCCAACTGCATGTTCAGCGACGGCGCCGAACACCTGCGACTCCGCCAGGCGGTCACGGACACTCTCGCGAAGGTGAATCCCCGCCGGCTGAGCGACAGTACGCGGAAGATCTCCGACTATCTGATCGCCCAGTTCTCCGGCCGCGGCTCGGTTGACCTGATGAACGACTACGCCAAGCAGCTGCCGCTGTTCGTGTTCAACGAACTCTTCGGATGCCCGGCCGAGATCGGTGACCGTGTCCTGTTCGGCATCACGGGAATATTCGACGGCGTCAAGGCGGAACAGGCCAACCAGGTCCTCGCCGAAGCCGTGACCGAGCTGGTCGCCATCAAGCGGCGCAAGCCCGAGAACGACGTAACGTCCTGGCTCATGCAGCACCCGAACCAGCTCACCGACGAGGAGATGGCCCAGCAGCTGGTCCTGCTTCTCGGCGCCGGCGGAGAACCCGAGCGCAACCTCATCGGCAACACCTTGCACCTGCTGTTCACGGACGACCACTACACGACCAACGGCCTCCTGGACAAGGCGATCGAGGACACGCTCTGGGAAGCACCGCCCATGTCCAACTACGCACCGCACTACGCGGCTTCGGACATCGAGTTCGCCGGGCAGAAGGTGCGCGCGGGCGACCTGATGGTGGTCAGCTTCGCCGCCGCCAACAGCAGCCCCGCGCTCGCGGAGGCCCGTCAGGCCGGCGGCGACCGGGCCCACCTGGCCTGGAGCGCGGGCCCGCACGCCTGCCCGTCCAAGGAGCCCGCCCGGCTCATCGCCACGACGGCCATCGAGAACCTGCTCAACCGGCTGCCCGACATCCAGCTCGCGGTCCCCGAGGACAGCCTGACCTGGCGCCCCGGCCCGTTCAACCGGGCGCTGGCCTCGCTGCCCGCCCGCTTCACCCCGATCCCGGCCGCGCCCGGGGCGCGCCCGCAGGTGGCGGCCGTACAGCCCCGTCCGATGCCCGCCCACACGCCGGTCTCCGCACCTGCCGGGTACGACGCCGCGGCACGCAAGCCGGCGGAGCCTGTCGGAGTGTGGAGCTCGTTCCTCTCGTGGCTGAAGAGGTGACGTAGGCAACATGTGTCAACTTCCGTCTTTCGCATGAACGTTGAACCACACGGGTAGTCAGTCGCGGCATTCGTCGGTTTCAAGCCGAAGGAGACGTGGTGCCTCGCCTGTGCCGCCCCTCCGTTCAACGTCAACAGTCCGTCACTTCATGGAGGCTCGCAGAGCTCGACTTCCTCATACGACCTGAAGGGCCCCGTTCCACCGAGGCCGGGATACACGTCTTAAGAGACGCGTATCCCGGCCTCGTGCTGGAGGGCACTCACCGCACTCCCACCGCACGTCGGAGGGCCGCATGACCGCCCCCGACCTCGACCTCGCGGGCCACGACAGGTCCATGACGCTCGGGGTGTTCGCCGAGAACCAGCTGCAGCAGCTGGGCGACGTCGTCGGACTGGCTCCGAGCGACACCAAGGCCTACGCGAGCGTCCTGGCCGAGTCGTTGGGCAGCGCCGCCCAGCGCCCGCTGAACCTGCCGCCGCCCTCCCGCAGCTTTCTGTCGGACGACCACACGCCGATCGAGTTCTCGCTGTCCTGCCGTCCCGGCGAGACCCCGTCGTTGCGTCTGCTGTTCGAACCCGGCTGTGCCGCGGACAACCTTGTCGACAACGGCCGGACCGGCTGGCGCGTGCTCCACACGCTGGCGGGGCGCTGGGGGTTCGGCGTCCGTCAACTCGACCTGATCGAGGACCTGTTCCTGCCGACCGCTCCCCAGGGCTCCCTTGCCCTGTGGCTGGCAATGGAGTTGCGTCCGGGAGGTGTGCCCCGCCTCAAGGTGTATCTGAACCCTGCGGCGTCCGGGGCGCACACAGCCGGTGCGACGGTGCACGAGGCGCTGCGTCGCCTCGGGTACGAGCAGGGGCTCTCGGCTCTGCCGTCGTCCGACGGCTATCCGTTCTTCGCCCTCGACCTCGGTGACTGGGCCGCCCCCAGAGCCAAGGTCTACCTGCGCCACGAGAACCTGACGGCCGCAGGGGCGAGCCGCCTCTCCCGTATGCCGGACGGTCCACGACCGGCGGTCCTGGAGGACTTCTTCCGGACGGTGGGAGGCTTCGGCCGTGCGCCGTCCGAGGAGTCGCGAGCCGACCGGCTCCCGGCACTGACCTGCCACTCCTTCACCGAGACCGCGACGGGTCTCCCGAGCGGCTTCACCCTCCACATGCCGGTGCGGGCCTATGTCCGGCACGACGGCGAGGCCCATGAACGTGCCGTCGCCGTCTTCGAACAACAAGACATCGACGTCACGCCGTTGACACGTGCCTTGTCGGCCGTCACCCCGCGTCGGCTGGAGGACGGAGCCGGTCTCATCGCCTACCTGGCCCTCGCTCATGAACAGGGCCAGGCACCGCGAGTGACCGCGTACATCTCCTCCGAGGCCTACACGGCCCATCCCACCATCCCCCTGCGGCCGACCCAGGCGGCAACCAGCTCGTAGAGCGTCGCCCACCGGCACATACGCTACGAAGCACCAGACACAGACAGGAGCACAACCACGGTGGAGCCTTACCGGATCAAGGTCGTCGAACCCATCGCGATGACCACCCGTGAGCAACGCGAGCAGGCCCTGCGACGCGTGCACTACAGCCTCTTCGACCTGCGCGCCGAGGAGGTGACCATCGACCTTCTCAGCGACTCCGGCACCGGCGCCCTGTCGGCGGCGCAGCTCGCGGCGGGCATGGAGGGCGACGAGTCCTACGCGGGATCGCGCTCGTTCTACAAGTTCCGCGACACGGTGGCCGAACTGACCGGCTTCCCGCACATCCTTCCGGTCCATCAGGGACGCGCCGCGGAACGCATTCTGTTCAGCACGCTCCTGTCGCCCGGCTCGGTCGTCCTGTCCAACACGCACTTCGACACCACACGGGCCAACGTGGAGCTGGCGGGCTGCGAGGCCCGCAACCTGCCCTGCCCCGAGGCGGCCGACCTCGACAGCAAGGAGCCCTTCAAGGGGAACATCGACCTGGAGGCCCTGGAGCGCGATCTCGGCGCCACGGGCGGTGGTCCGGTCGCCGCCGTGGTCATGACCATCACCAACAACGGTGGCGGTGGCCAGCCGGTCTCGATGCGCAACCTCAAGGAGGCCGCCCGTCTCTGCCGGCAGTACGGCGTCCCGCTGATCCTCGACGCCGCGCGGTTCGCGGAGAACGCCTGGCTCGTCACTCAGCACGAAGACGGCTATCGCGACCGAACCCCCCGTCAGGTCGCGGAGGAAGCGTTCCGTCTTGCCGACGGCTGTGTCATGAGCGCGAAGAAGGACGGCATCGTCCACATCGGCGGCTTCGTCGCGCTCAACGACACCGAACTCGCCCAGAAGTGCCAGAACCTCCTGATCGCCACCGAGGGCTTCCCGACCTACGGCGGTCTGGCCGGGCGCGACCTCGCCATGATCGCGCAGGGGCTGCAGGAGGTGACGGAACCGGCCTATCTCGCGGAACGGGCCGACATCGCCCAGTACTTGGCCACTCAGGTCCGGGCCGCGGGAGTCGACATCCTCGAACCCCCCGGCCTGCACGCCCTGTATCTCAACGCCGGCCGGCTGCTGCCCCACATACCCCCGCACCAGTACCCGGGCCATGCCCTGGCCTGCCAGCTCTACCTGGAGGGCGGCATCCGCTCGGCGGAGCTGGGCTCCCTCTACCTCGGGGAGGAGGACGAGGAGGGCAATCCCGTCAAGAGCGCTCCCTACGAACTGGTCAGGCTCGCGCTGCCGCGCAGGGTCTACACGCGGAGCCACTACGACCACATCGCCGCGACGCTCCAACGGATCGCGGCGAACCCCGAGTCCGTCCAGGGCTTCCGCATCGTGAAGCAGTCCCCGATCCTGCGCCACTTCAGCATCGAGCTGGAGCGGGTGTGAGGGCACGATCAATGGCGACCTCCGGAACCTGAGCAGATGCGCGTCATGGGAAAACCGTAGAGGCAACCACTGACAATCGGTCCCGACCTGCGAAATCACCGTGATCGACGGTGAGTTCGCGGGTCGCGCCCCGGGGGATGACGCCGGGGCGCGACCCGCCCACGAGAGTACGGGAGCTACTGCCCGACCCGGCCCGGCTGGAGCACCTGGGTGAACAGCACGGTCCCGTCCGCCTCGCGCAGCCGGACCGTCAACTCACCGCTGTGGCCGTCGATGTCGACCTCGCCGAAGAACTGGTACCCACCGGCCGGCGAGACGTTGGAGGCGGTCGGCGCCTTCACGAACACCCGCTCAGGACCGAACGTCCCGTCCAGCGCGCTCGCCGGGAAGGCACCCGCGTTGAGCGGACCCGAGACGAACTCCCAGAACGGCTCGAAGTCGGTGAAGGCCGCCCGCGAGGGCTGGTAGTGCTGGGCCGAGGTGTGGTGGACGTCGGCGGTCAGCCACACCGTGCCGGTGATCTTCCGGTGCTTGATGTACCGCAGCAGCTCGGCGATCTGCAGCTCACGCCCGAGCGGGGCGCCCGGGTCGCCCTGCGCCACCGCCTCGATGTTCGCCTTGCCCTCCGTGGCGTCGGGCACGACCAGGCCGAGCGGCATGTCGGAGGCGATCACCTTCCACACCGCACGCGAGCGCGACAGCTCCCGCTTGAGCCACTCCAGCTGTTCGGCGCCGAGGATGCCCTGCGGGTCGACGGTCTGGTCGTCGGGCGAGTTGGCGTTGCGGTACGTCCGCATGTCCAGCACGAACACGTCGAGCAGCGGGCCCTGCCGCAGGACCCGGTACACCCGGCCGTCCCGCGCGCCCGGCCGGAGCGTGGAGATCGGGAAGTACTCGCTGAACGCGCGCCGGGCACGGGCCGCCAGCACGTCGACGCGCTTCTCCGTGTAGCGCGTGTCGGAGTCGAGGATCGTCTGGCCCGGGTACCAGTTGTTGCGCACCTCGTGGTCGTCCCACTGGATGACGGACGGGACCTGGGCGTTGAAGGCCCGGAGGTTGTCGTCGAGCAGGTTGTAGCGGAAGTTGCCGCGGAACTCCTTGAGGGTCTCGGCGACCTTGGACTTCTCCTCGGTGGTGATGTTCCGCCAGGTGCTGCCGTCGGGCAGGGCGGCGGTCGCCGAGATCGGACCGTCGGCGTAGATGTTGTCGCCGCTGCACAGGAAGAAGTCGGGGTCGAGCTTCGCCATCGCGCGGTAGATCGTGTAGCCGCCGAAGTCGGGGTTGATGCCCCAGCCCTGTCCCGCGAGGTCGCCGGACCACAGGAAGCGCACCCCCTCACGGCGTTTGGGGGAGACCGTGCGGAAGGTGCCGGAGACCGGCTCGCCGGTGCGGCGCGGGTCGTCGGGGTCGGCCAGCAGCACCCGGTAGTGGATCTGCTCGCCGGACGGCAGACCACGCAACCGGGTCGTACCGGTGAAGTCGGTGTCCGCGCCGAGCAGCGGGCCGTGGAAGCGGTGCGGGTTGCGGAACGACTCGGTGGCGGACGTCTCCACGATCATCCGGGCAGGGCGGTCGGAACGCACCCACACCAGACCGGAGTCGGAGGTCACGTCGCCCGTCTGCACGCCCCAGCCCGCCTGCGGGCGCCCGGAGAGGGCGAAGGCGGGGGCGGCACCGGCCGCCGCGGGCAGGGTCAGGGCCGCCGACGCGGCCAGGGAGCCGCGCAGGACGCTACGGCGACCGGGGAGCGGACGGTGTGACATGAAGGCGCCTCCAGGGACGGGATCCGGCCAGTGTGCGTTGCCACAACTACTGGGACACCGCAGCGCGCACGGAAACCACAAGTGAACAACTGGCCGCCGGAACAAGGGAACCGGTGTGCGAAACCCCGGATTCCGATCCGGCCGGCCCTGGAGGACGCCGACGCGGCGGGCTCAGCGGCTGCCGTCGAGGATGACGCGGGCGACCAGCGCCGGGTCGTCGTTCATCGGGCAGTGGCCGCAGCCGGGGAGCCGTACCAGCCGGGCGCGGGGAATGATCTGCTTGGCGCGCACCCCCTGACGGCGCACGAGCAGCATGTCGCGGGTGCCCCAGGCCACGGTGACCGGCAGCCCGGGGAGGTCGTCGGTGAACCGGACGCTCGTACCGGCCCTGAGGGTCTCGTCGAACCCCGTCGCCTGGACGAGGGCGAGCGTCTCGGCGACCACGGCCTCGGGCGACCGCAGGGCGGGGCGGGCGTAGATCGTGCTCGTCAGGGCCGTACGGCCGGCCGCCGAGCGGGACAGCCGTTCGACCAGCGGCAGCGGCAGCCGACGGGCGATCTGCCGCATCGTCAGCAGGACGCCGAAGGCGTAGCGCCGCTCGGCCTGCGACCAGAACCCGGCGGGGGACAGGGCGGTGACGGACCGTACGAGCTTCTCGCGGCCCAGCTCCAGGGCCAGCAAGCCTCCGAGGGAGTTGCCCGCCACATGCGGGCGGTCGAGTTCCAGCGTCTCGCAGAACGCCTTGAACACTGACGTCGTCGTCGCCAGGTCGTACGCCAGTCCCTCGGGCAGTCCCGGGGACGCCCCGAACCCGGGCAGGTCCACGGCGATCACGTCACGGTCGGCCGCGAGGATGTCCACCACCGGGTCCCAGGCCTGCCGGTGATGGCCTATGCCGTGCAGCAGGAGCAGCGGTTCGCCGCTGCCCACGCGCGCGTAGGAGACGGTCACGGGCTGCGGTCCCCTCGGGGAGGGGACTTTGAAGGAGACGGTGGCGGACATGAGGGCTCCTCGACGGCGGCTCACGGGCGGACGCGCTGTAGACACCTTGTCAGCAATTGCTACTGGCGGGTAGACCCTGTTGCGCTACGGGCGATATCGCCTGGACACCGCCCGTGCTCTCGGCTGGGATGGACGGGTGGCCACCGACACCGAGACCGATGTGTTCGAAGAGCACCGCCCCGTCCTCCTGGGCGTCGCCTACCGCATGCTCGGGCGCGTCGCCGACGCCGAGGACGTCGTGCAGGAGGCCTGGCTGCGCTGGTCGGCCGCCGACCGCTCCGAGGTCCGCGAACCGCGCGGCTACCTGGTGCGCGTCACCACCCGGTTGGCCATCGACCGACTGCGCCAGGTCAAGGCGCGCGGCGAGACGTACGTCGGCCCCTGGCTGCCCGAGCCGTATGTGACCGACTTCGGGGACGCCGTCCCCGACACCGCCGAGCAGGCGGTCCTCGCCGACTCGGTCTCCCTCGCCGTCCTGGTGGTCCTGGAGGCGCTCTCCCCGCTGGAGCGGGCGGTGTTCGTCCTGAGGGAGGCCTTCGGCTACCCCTACGCCGAGATCGCGGGCATGCTCGACCGCGGCGAACCCGCCGTACGACAGCTCGCCGGACGGGCCCGCAAGCACGTCGAGGAGCGGCGGCCGCGCTACGAGGTCGACCCCGTCCAGCGCCGCGACCTCACCGAGCGGTTCCTCGCCGCGGCCGCCGGCGGTGACCTGGCCGGCCTGATGGCGCTGCTCGCCCCGGACGTCCGGCTCGTCGGGGACAGCGGCGGCAAGTCCAAGGCGCCGCTGCGGGTGCTGGAGTCGGCCGACCATGTCAGCCGCTTCCTCGTCGGCGTCGCCGAGAAGGGCGTGCCGGACATCACCTGGCGCTTCCTGGAGCTCAACGGCGGACCCGCGCTGCTCGTCCTGTCGGCCGGAAAGCCCGATTCCGTCTTCCAGTTGGACATCCTGGACGGTCGCATCCAGGCGATCTACATCATCCGCAACCCCGACAAGCTGCACTCCCTGTCACATCTGTGAGTCTCCCTGTCACGGGGATCCAGGATTGGTCTTGACCAAGGGTGGGGGCCGCCCTATGGTCGCAGAGAAGTGCAACAACCTTTAATAAACAAGGGCGCTAAAACGCCGCCGGACCACGGCGATTGCGGAGGACAGGGTGGGGACCACGCAGCTGGAATCGGTGCCGGAACCGAAGTACTGGCATCTCAGGACCGTGCTCACCGAAGCACTGGACTCCGAGTTCTCCGTGGGCGAGATCCTGCCCAATGAACGCGACCTCGCCGCCCGCTTCGGCGTCGCCCGTGCCACGCTCCGTCAGGCCCTCGAACAGCTGGAGCTGGAAGGCAGGTTGCAGCGCCGCCGCGGTGTCGGTACGACCGTCGCGCCCCCGCGCGTGGGCGTCGCCGTCGGCACCGAGCAGCACGCCTGGCCGGGCACGGCCGGCGACGACTGGCAGCCCGTCGACTGCGCCGCGGCGGTACCGCCCGCGACCGTCGCCGACGCGCTGGAGACCGGCTCCGACACGCCCGTCCACATCGTGCGCCGCTCCCGCACGACCCACGGCCAGCCCGTCGCCGCCGAACTCCTGTACATCCCCGAGCAGTCGGTGCCGGAGCTGTCCGGGATCGACGCCCCCTCCGGGGCCGCACGCGCGCGTGCGGTGCTGCGCGAGCTGCAGCGCCTGGAGCTGGAGGGCCGGGAGAGCGCGGTCGAACTGGGGTCGGCGCGCGCGGAGGACGCGAAGGAGCTGGACCGGCTGCCCGGTGCGCCGGTGCTCGTCGTCACCACCCGCTATCTCGCCGAGGGCCGTACGGCGGCGGTCTCCGTGGCCACGTACCGCGCTGACACGTGCCGCCTGACCTTCGGGGACTCCGGCGCCGTGGAGATCCAGGAGGGGCCCGCACAGCAGGCTTCCTGACGGTTCGACGGATCAGGGCGCCCCGGAACTCCGGGCGCCCTGACGGCCGTTCACCGACGCCCCGTCACCGTGCCCTCCACCGCGAACAGTTGCTCCTCCACATGGTCGAGGGCGAGCCGCAGCGCACCCGTCGCCACGGCGGCCTCGCCCAGCAGCGACAGCGTCACCTTCGGCGGGCGCAGACAGTAGCGCTCCAACTCCCGCCGCAGCGGCTCCAGTACACCGTCCAGCCCGGCCGCCCAGCCGCCGACCACGACGAGTTCCGGATCGAGGGCCAGCACGAGCGCGGCCACGTCGTGGACGAGCCGCTGGATGAAGCGGTCCATGGCCGCGCGCGCCCGCTGGTCGCCCGCGCGGGCCTGCGCGAACACCTCGGCGACGGCCTGCTCGTCCAGCGGGTGCAGCGGCTCGTCCGTGGTGGACAGCAGCTTCTCCGGGGTGGCCTCACGGCCCAGCAGATGCAGCGCGCCGATCTCCCCGGCCGCCCCGCCATAGCCCCGGTGCAGCTGCCCGCCGATCAGCGAACCGGCCCCCGGGCTCAGCCCCGCCAGCACGAACACCATGTCGTCCGACTCCGTCGCGGCGCCCTTCCAGTGCTCGGCGACCGCCGCCGCGTTGGCGTCGTTCTCCACCAGCACCGGACACTTGAAGGAGCGGCTGAGCCGCTCGCCCAGCTGCAGCCCCGTCCACTCGGGCAGCGCGGCGCACAGCCGTACGGTCCCGTCCGCCTCGACGATCCCCGGCGAGGCGACCCCGACGGCCCGCAGCGAGCCCCGGGCGACCCCCGCCCGGCGCAGCAGATCCGCGACCGCGGTACGCAGCCGCTCCAGCCGCTCGTCGGCCGGAGCGCTCTCGTCGACGTCCTTCGCCACGGCGCCCAGCACCCGTCCGTCCAGGTCGGACAGGAGTGCGGCCACCCGGTGGGAGCCGATGTCGAGGCCGAGCAGATGTCCGGCCTCCGCCCGGAACCGGAACCGCCGCGCGGGCCGCCCCTGTCGCCGGGCCACGCTCTCGTCGGCCGCCTTCTCGACCACCAGACCGGCTTCGATCAGGCCCTCGACGACGCCCTCGACGGTCGGCCGGGACAATCCGGTCACCTGGGTGATCTCGGTCAGCGTCGCGGAGTCGGTGGCACGCAGCGCGTGCAGCACCACCGCGGAGTTGATCCTTCGCAGCAGCGAGGGATCCCCGCCGGTCAGCCGCCCCACCGTCCGTCCTCCCAGCTCGTGCGCGTGTTGGCCCGGATCGTACCCGGCGCTCCGCTGGGTTGGGCCGTGTCGGGTTCGTTTTTGTCTGCGGGTTCGTTGTGGCTGGTCGCGCAGTTCCCCGCGCCCCTTTGGGGCGCGCTGATCAACCCGGAGTCATGAAGGCGGACTCGTATGCGGTGATCACTGCCTGGGTGCGGTCTCGTGCTCCCAGTTTTGCCAGGACCGCGCTCACGTGGGATTTGATCGTTTCTGTGCCTACCACCAGTCGTGTGGCGATCTCAGCGTTCGACAGGCCGCGTGCCATCAGGCGCAGTACCTCGGCCTCTCGTTCGGTCAGCTGGGCGCGTTCCATTGCCGCGCGGGCCCGTTTCAGCAGGAAGCCGTCCGCGCCGGCCCGCAGTGCCTCGTAGACGTACTCGTCGTTCTCGAACGTCGTCACCACGAGGATCTTCGGGGGGTCGGTCACCGTCCGCAGCACCGCGCGCGTGGCCTCGATGCCGTCCAGCAGGGGCATGCGTACGTCCATGGCGACCACGTCGGGGCGCAGCTGCCGGACGAGGGGGATCACCGCCGCCCCGTCGGCCGCCTCACCGACCACCTCGATGTCGGGCTGCGCCTCCAGGACGGGCCGCAGCCCCGCGCGTACGAGGCGTACACAGCCGTACTCCACTCCGAGTGGCTCAAGATCCGCACGCTGCGGTCGCTCCTGGGGACCCTGCTCGCCCTGTTCGCCGCGACCACCGCGTTCTCCGCGGTCGCCGGTCTCGACGGGTCCTCCGCCCCGGACTCCGACCTGCTCTTCCAGGCGCTGTCAGGGGTCCTGCCGGGCCAGATCGCCGCCATCTCCTTCGGCGCCCTGGCCGTGTCCACGGAGTTCCACGAGGGCGCCCTGAGACTCTCGCTTGCCGCGGTGCCCCGGCGCGGACGCTGGTTCGCGGCCAAGTCGACGGCCATCGCCGTGCCGACCCTCGTGGTCGGCCTGGTGACCGCCCTAGCAGCGCTCCTCGCGGCCCGCGCCGGACTCGGCGAGGCGGCCGACGGACTGAGCACGGGCGAACAGGTGCGAGGTGGGGTGGGCTGCGGGATCTACCTCACCCTGATGGCACTGCTCGCGGCCGGCCTCACGGCGGTGCTGCGCAGTGGAACAGCCGCGCTCTCCGTGCTGATCCCGTTCATCCTCGTCGTCTCGTTCGTGATCGGGGACGCGGCCGGGGGTTTCACCGACTACCTGCCGGACCGGGCGGGACAGGCGGTCCTTCACACGTCGTACGACGGACACCTGGGCCCGTGGAGCGGGCTCGCCGTGACCGCGGCCTGGGCGGCCGCGGCCCTCGCGGCGGGGGCGTGGAGCGTGCGCCGCCGGGACGCCTGACCGCGGCCCGGTACCGGTCAGTCCTCGGAAGCCGCCACCCGCAACCGCCCGAACTCCTCCGCCATCGTCGCGGCCGTCCAATGGGCGTTGAGACCGCTCGGGTTCGGAAGAACCCACACGCGCGTGTCCCCGATCGTCCGCTCCTGCGGCCCGACTTGGGCCTTGCGGTCGTCAAATGCGGCCCGGTACGCGGTGACCCCGACCACCGCCAGCCAACGCGGCCTGAGACGTGCGACCTTCAGGGCCAGCAGGCGGCCGCCCTCGCGGTACTCCTCGGCGCTCAGCTCGTCCGCGCGGGCCGTCGCGCGGGCGACGACATTGGTGATGCCGAGGCCGTAGGACAGCAACTCCCGCTGCTCGGACGGCTTCAGGAGGTGGGGGGTGAACCCCGACAGGTGCAGCACCGGCCAGAAGCGGTTGCCGGGGCGGGCGAAGTGGTGGCCCGTCGCGGCCGTCATCAGGCCGGGGTTGATGCCGCAGAACAGCACATGGAGGCCGTCCGCGACGACGTCCGGTACGAGACGGTCGCGGGCGGCCTCAAGCTCCGCCTGGGTGAAGCGCGTCATGACGAGGAGCGTGTCAGAGGATCGCCCCGGGTGTGTAACCCGCGGCCGCCGGGTGCTGTTTGACGATCTCCTCGATACGGCCGACGACGACGGCGACCTGGTCGGCCGCGGCGCCCGTGAAGGACAGCTTGTCGGCCATCAGGGCGTCGAGCTGCGCGCGGTCCAGCGGGATGCGCTCGTCCGCGGCCAGCTTGTCGAGGAGCTCGTTGCGCTCGGCGCCCTGTTCGCGCATGGCGAGCGCGGAGGCGACGGCGTTCTCCTTGATCGCCTCGTGCGCCACCTCACGGCCCACGCCCGCGCGCACCGCGCCCATGAGGACCTTGGTCGTGGCGAGGAAGGGCAGGTAGCGGTCCAGCTCGCGGGCCACGACCGCCGGGAAGGCGCCGAACTCGTCGAGGACCGTCAGGAAGGTCTCCAGGAGGCCGTCCAGCGCGAAGAACGCGTCCGGCAGCGCGACCCGGCGCACCACCGAGCAGGACACATCGCCCTCGTTCCACTGGTCGCCCGCCAGCTCGCCGGTCATCGAGGCGTAGCCGCGCAGGATCACCATGAGGCCGTTGACGCGCTCACAGGAGCGGGTGTTCATCTTGTGCGGCATCGCCGAGGAGCCGACCTGGCCCGGCTTGAAGCCCTCGGTCACCAGCTCGTGCCCGGCCATCAGCCGGATCGTCTTGGCGAGCGAGGAGGGGGCCGCCGCCAGCTGCACCAGCGCGCTGACGACCTCGTAGTCCAGCGAGCGCGGGTAGACCTGGCCCACCGAGGTGAACGCCTGCGAGAAGCCCAGGTGGCCCGCGATCCGGTCCTCCAGCTCGGCCAGCTTCGCCGCGTCCCCGCCCAGCAGGTCCAGCATGTCCTGCGCGGTACCGACCGGGCCCTTGATGCCGCGCAGCGGGTAGCGGCCGAGCAGCTCCTCCACGCGCGCGTAGGCCACGAGCAGCTCGTCGGCCGCCGTCGCGAAGCGCTTGCCCAGGGTCGTGGCCTGCGCGGCCACGTTGTGCGAGCGGCCGGCCATGACCAGCTCGCCGTACTCGCCCGCGAGCTTGCCGAGGCGCGCCAGGACGGCCACCGCGCGGTCCCGGATCAGCTCCAGGGAGAGCCGGATCTGGAGCTGCTCGACGTTCTCCGTGAGGTCGCGGGAGGTCATGCCCTTGTGGACCTGCTCGTGCCCGGCGAGGTCGTTGAACTCCTCGATCCGCGCCTTCACGTCGTGCCGCGTGACCTTCTCGCGCTCGGCGATCGAGGCCAGGTCGACGGTGTCCAGGACCCGCTCGTAGTCGGCGAGCGCCTGCTCCGGCACCTCGATCCCGAGGTCCTTCTGGGCCCGCAGCACGGCGAGCCAGAGCTGACGCTCCAGCTTCACCTTCTGCTCGGGCGACCAGAGCGTGGCGAGCTCGGCGGAGGCGTAGCGTCCGGCGAGGACGTTCGGGATGCGGGGCTTGGCGGGAGCAGTCACGTGTACGGATTCTACTGGCGATTCGTGCAGGCCAGCGCCGCGGGCTCCTTAGGAGGAACCTATGAGAGCGCTTCCGCCAGCTCCGCCAGGACATCCCCGTGGCACAGTTCCGGCGCGCACCAGCAGGCCAGTGCCCTGCCCCGCAGCTCGGGCACCAGTGCGAGCAGATCCGGCCGCTCCAGCAGATACGCCCGGTACTTCGCCATGACCTCGGCCCGCGTACCGTCCCGACGGCGCTCCACGGTGTCGTAGGCGAAGGGGTTGTAGAGCGGGTGCCGGGGGAGGTCCCAGCCGCCCATCGTCCAGCGGCGGCCGACGTAGACGAGGTCGGCGGGCGCGTGTTCGAGCCGGGGGCCGTACTCGTGGATCCGGCCCCTGACGTTGACCACGCGCGTGTGCACGGCGCCCTACAGGTCGTACGGCAGGAGGTCGGGGCGTTTCGCCGGCCGCCCGTCGCCCGACGAGCGGCCGGTGAGGCGGCGGCCGATCCAGGGCAGCAGGTGCTGTCGGGTGAAGCGGGCGTCGGCGATCCGGCGGGCCACCCAGCCCGGCGGCACGGAGGCCGGCAGGGGCGTGCGCCACTCGGTGTCATCGGGGTCGTAGCCGAGCGTCTGCCAGACCGCCTCGGCGACTCGGCGATGGCCGTCCGCCGTCAGGTGCAGCCGGTCCACGTCCCACATGCGGGGGTCCGAGAGGGAGGCCGCGCCGTACAGGTCGACGACCACCGCGCCGTGCCGTGCGGCCAGTTCGTCGACGGTCACGAAGAGTTCCTCCATGCGGGGCCGGAAGCGCTCCAGGACCGGGCCCTGGCGGCCGGGGCTGCGCATCAGCACGAGCTGCTTGCAGGAGGGGGCGAGCCGTTCCACGGCCTCCGTCAGCAGGTCGCGTACCCGGACCATGTCGCACTTGGGGCGCAGGGTGTCGTTCAGACCGCCCACCAGCGTGATCACGTCCGCCTGCATCGCCGCCGCCACGTCGACCTGCTCGTCGACGATCTGCTGGATCAGCTTCCCGCGCACCGCGAGGTTGGCGTAGCGGAAACCGGGCGTCACGGCGGCCATCCGGCCCGCGAGCAGGTCGGCCCAGCCGCGGTAGGAGCCGTCCGGGAGCAGGTCCGACATGCCCTCGGTGAAGGAGTCGCCGACGGCGACCAGGCTGGAGTAAGTGGGATTCGTCTGCATGGCGGAAGAAATGGTATCCCGTACACATACCCGACGGTCGGTCACCCCGGACGTCCGGCCCCACACTCCGGGCTCGTCACACCTGTCGCCCGAACAGCTCCCGCAGCACGTCCTCCATCGTCACCAGCCCCGCCAGCCGCCCGTCGTCGCCCAGCACGGCCGCCACATGGGTCCGGCTGCGCCGCATCGCCGTGAGCACGTCGTCCAGGGGCGTGCCCGCCCGCACGCGCGCGATGGGCCGCATGTCCCGCACCGGGAACGACAGGTCGCGCGGGGAGGCGTCCAGCGCGTCCTTCACGTGCAGATAGCCGAGGATGCGGCGGCCGTCGTCCACCACGGGGAAGCGGGAGAAGCCGGACTCCACCGACAGCTGTTCCAATTGCTCCGGAGTGACGCCCACGCGCGCGTAGACGACGCGTTCCAGGGGGAGCACCACGTCCCGCACCGGACGCCGGCCCAGTTCCAGGGCGTCGTGGAGCCGTTCCCGGGCCCGTTCGTCGATCAGGCCCGCCTCGCCGGAGTCGCGCACGATCCGGGCCAGCTCGGCGTCCGAGAAGGTGGCCGTGACCTCGTCCTTGGTCTCCACCCTGAGCAGCTTCAGGAGGGCGTTCGCGAAGGCGTTGATCGCGAAGATCACCGGGCGCAGTCCGCGCGCGAGGGTGACCAATGGCGGGCCGAGGAGCAGGGCGGTGCGTACCGGCTCCGCGAGCGCGATGTTCTTGGGGACCATCTCGCCGAGCAGCATGTGCAGATAGGTCGCCAGGGTCAGCGCGATCACGAAGGAGACCGCGTGCCCGGCGCTCTCCGGCACGCCCAGCGTGTGGAACACCGGCTCCAGGAGATGCGCGATCGCCGGTTCCGCGACCACGCCGAGGACCAGCGTGCACAGGGTGATGCCGAGCTGCGCGGCCGCCAGCAGCGCGGAGACATGCCGCAGCCCCCACAGCACGCTCTTGGCCCGCCGGTCGCCCTCCTCCGCGTACGGCTCGATCTGGCTGCGCCGAACGGAGATCAGCGCGAACTCGCCGCCGACGAAGAAGGCGTTGAGGACGAGGGTGGCGAGACCGACGAGTAGCTGGACGACCGTCATGACCCGGCCTCCTCGACGACCTCCGGCGCGTGCAGCAGCACCCGCGCCGCCCGACGCCCGCTCGCGTCCACCACGTCCAGCCGCCACCCCGCGACCTCGACCACGTCACCGACCTCCGGGATCCGGCCGAGCTCCGTCGCCACCAGGCCCGCCAGCGTCTCGTACGGTCCGTCGGGCGCCCGCAGGCCGACCCGTGCGAGCCGGTCCAGGCGGGCGGATCCGTCGGCCGAGTACAGCGCGCGCCCCTCGTCGTCGGTGCCCGCCGCCGCGAGGTCGGGTGTCTCGTGCGGGTCGTGCTCGTCCCGCACCTCGCCGACGACCTCCTCGACGATGTCCTCCAGCGTGGCCACGCCCGCCGTGCCGCCGTACTCGTCGATGACGACCGCCATGGTGCGCCGCCCGGACAGCCGGTCCAGAAGCCGGTCCACGGTGAGCGTCTCCGGCACCAGCAGCGGCTCGCGCATCAGTTCGGAGACGCGCGTCCGGGGACGGCGCTCGGCGGGCACCCCCAGCACGTCCTTGATGTGCGCGACCCCCACCACCGCGTCGAGGCCGCCCCGGTAGACCGGGAACCGGGACAGCCCGGTCGCGCGCGTCGCGTTCGCCACGTCCTCGCAGGTCGCCTGGACGTCGAGGGCGACCACCTGGACGCGCGGGGTCATCACGTTCTCCGCGGTCAGGTCGGCGAGGTTCAGCGTCCGCACGAACAGCTCCGCGGTGTCGGCCTCCAGCGCGCCCTCGCGCGCCGAGTGCCGGGCCAGCGCGGCCAGCTCCTGCGGCCCGCGCGCGGACGCCAGCTCCTCGGCGGGCTCCAGGCCGAAGCGCCGTACCACCCGGTTGGCGGTGTTGTTGAGATGCGCGATGAAGGGCCGGAAGGCCGCGCTGAACCACCGCTGCGCGCTGCCCACCCGCCGGGCCACCGCCAGCGGCGAGGAGATCGCCCAGTTCTTCGGCACCAGCTCGCCGACGACCATCAGGAACACGGTCGACAGTGCGGTGCCGAGCACCAGTGCAAGAGACCTGGAGGTGGACCGCGACGCCCCGAGCGACTCCAGCGGCCCCGCGAGCAGCGCGGCGACCGACGGCTCGGCGAGCATGCCGACGACCAGGTTGGTGACGGTGATCCCGAGCTGCGCCCCGGACAGCTGGAACGTCAGATTCCGTACGGCCTTCAGGGCGCCGGACGCGCCCCGCTCACCGCGCTCCACGGCCCGCTCCAGCTCGCCGCGCTCGACCGTGGTCAGCGAGAACTCCGCGGCCACGAAGGCACCGCAGGCCAGCGAGAGCAGGATCGCCACCAGCAGGAGGAGCACTTCGGTCATCGGGTCACCTCCGTCCCATGATCGGACAGGGCCCCGACGCGCGCCTGTCCTGAGCGCCGCTAAGCCGTCCCCAGGAGTCCCAGGGTGACCGCCCGCCCTACTCGGCGAAAGGCTTCACCCAGCGCCGCCAGTGCTCCTCCGGCGTGTACCCGGCAGCCCGCCACGCGTGCTGGGCCGTTTCGTTGCGCACCAGCACCATCGCGTCCCCGCGCCGCCCGCCGAGCCGTACGAACCGCTCCTCCGCGGCCGCCAGCAGCGCCGAGCCGATGCCGAGGCGGCGCCGCTCCGGGTGCACCGCGAGCCGGTACAGATGGCACCGCCAGCCGTCGAAGCCCGCGATCACCGTGCCGACCAGCTCGCCCTCCCGCTCGGCGAGGATCAGCGCCTCGGGGTCACGGGTGACCAGCCGCTCCACGCCGTCCCGGTCGTCGCTGATGCTGGTGCCCTCGGCGGCGACCTTCCAGAAGGCCAGCACGGTGTCGAGGTCGTCGGGTGTCGCGGCCCGTATCCGCAGGTCGGTCATAGGGTGATCCCATCACGCCCGCGGAGACGCAGCGCCCGTTTCCAGCATCCGGACGGTTATCTGCCCCGCAGCTCCTCCAGCACCGGCGCGAACGCCTCCATGGACGCCTCCAGCACCGTCAGATACGTGAAGCCGTACCGCTCGCGCTGCGCCAGCACCTGAGCGACGATCTCCTCGACCGTGCCGATCAGCATGATGGGCAGGTCGAGGGCCTCCTGGAGGGTCAGGTCCGGCACCCGGTGCAGGAACGGCGTGGCGACGGCCTCGCGGTCGTCGGTGACCACCACCATCTGGATGAGCAGGTTCAGCTCGGCCGGTTCCTTGCGGCCTTCCGCCAGTTGCAGATACCGCGCGACGCGTTCGTCGAGCTGCTCGGCGGTGGTCGGGGTCAGCTTGCCGGTCGTGTTCCCCGGTACCAGGGTCGCTCCGGTGAAGGCCGCGATGTCGGCGTGCTCGGCGGACAGCTTCAGCATCCGGTTGCCGATGCCGCCGATCAGCAACGGCACCCGGGGGCGCTGCACCGGCCGCGGCACATGGTCCTCGGAGGACAGCAGCCGCTCCAACTCCTCGACCGTGCGCCGGAGATGGTCCACCCGCTCGCCCGCCGAGCCGAAGGGCAGCCCGGCTTGGTCGTGCTCGGACTGCACATAGCCGGTGCCCAGGCCGAGTTCGAGGCGGCCGCCGGTGAGGGCGTCGACCGTGGCCACCTCACGGGCGAGCAGGGTCGGGTTCCAGAAGCCCGCGTTGAGGACGAAGGTGCCGAGGCGCGGCCGTTCGGTGACCTGCGCCGCCGCGACCAGCGCCGGGAAGGGCGCGATCTTGCCGAGGTGGTCGGGGACCAGGATCACGTCGTATCCGAGTTCCTCGGCCCGCCGGCACTTGGCGCGCCAGTCCTCGACGGTGGCGGCGGCGGTCAGGTTGACAGCAAAGCGAAAGGGGCGGGGCATGAACTCTCCTCAGCGGTAAGCGACTTGAGTTATCTGCCCCGCGATTGCATCACTCGTGCGCGATCGCCGCCAAGACGTTCATGCGGGATGCACGCAACGCCGGAAGCAGCGCCGCCACGATCCCCACCACCGCCGAGCCGACGACGACCGCGACGATCGTGCCCCACGGGATCGCCAGCGCGTTCATCCCCTGCAGGGCCAGCACCTGTTGGGTGCAGACACCCCACACCAGCCCGAGCGCGAGCCCCAGCACCGCGCCGAACACCGCGATGACCACCGACTCCAGCCGGATCATGCGGCGAAGTTGGCGCCGGGCGAGGCCGATGGCCCGCAGCAGCCCGATCTCGCGGGTGCGCTCGACGACCGACAGGGCAAGGGTGTTGACGACGCCGAGCACGGCGATGACGATCGCGAGCCCGAGCAGCGCGTACACCAGGTAGAGCAGGACGGCGATCTGGTCGTGCACCAGGTCCTCGTAGTCGGCCAGGTCGCGCACCTGGACCTGCGGATACGGGTCGAGGGTCTTCTCCAGGTGCGCGCGCAGGGAGTCCGCGTCCGTGCCGGAGGAGGCGTTGACGTACAGCGCGGAGTCCTGCCCGCCCGGCGCGAACCGCTCCAGCGTGTCCAGGCCGAAGTAGATCCCGCCCTGCGTCCCGAACCCGTCGGAGGAGTCCTGGTCGGTGAGCGCGCCGACGGTCAGGTCGCTGGTCCGTCCGCCCTGGAACTCGACGGGGATGCTGCTGCCGACCCGCACGCCGTGGTCACGGGCGAACTCCAGGTCCATGGCCAGGTGTCCGGCGGCCAGCGCGTCCGCCGTGTCGCCCCGCGCGTACGTGATGTGGGCGACCTCGTCGAGCTGCGGGTCGTATCCCGCGGCCGTGGTCTCCACGCGCTTGCCGTCCGGCAGCCGTACGGCGATCGGCGCGAACCGCGACCGTACGACGAGCCCCACGCCGTCGGTGTCGCGGACGGCGTCCGTGACCTCGTGCGGGAACGGCATGAAGTTGCCGTTCTGTACGACGAAGTCGGCGCCCAGCGTCTTGTCGATCTGTTCGTCGAAGGACTTGGACATGGAGGCGCTGGCCACCGACATCCCGCCGACCAGGGCGAGGCCGACCATCAGCGCGGCCGCGGTGGCGCCGGTGCGGCGGGGGTTGCGCAGGGCGTTGCGCTGGCTCATCCGCCCGACCGGGCCGAAGAGCGCCGGGAAGGCGCCGCCGAGCACCCGGATCACCGGCCGCACCAGCAGCGGGCCGGCGATCACGGTGGCGAGGAGGGTGAGGACGACACCGAGGCCGAGGAGGGAGGCCGCTGATGCCGTCTTGGACGCCGTCGCGCACCCGATGAGCGCCGCCGCGCCCGCCGCGCCGACCAACAGGCCCACGATCGCCCGTACCTTGAGCGGCTTGCCGATCCCGGCGATCTCCGCGTCCGCGAGGGCCGCCATGGGGGAGACGGTCGCCGCCCGGCGGGCCGGGAGGTAGGCCGCGACGAAGGTGACGCCCACGCCGACGACGTACGCGGCGACGGGTGTTCCCCAACCGACCACCAGCTCACCGGTGTTGATGTTCATGCCGATGGCGTTCATCAGCGCGATGAGCCCGACCGCGAGCCCGATGCCGGTGCCGAGCCCGATGGTGGAGGCGACCAGACCGAGCAGGGTCGCCTCGGTGAGCACCGAGCGGCGGACCTGGCGGCGGTCGGCGCCAAGGGCGCGCAACAGGCCCAGTTCGCGGGTGCGTTGGGCGATCAGCATCGAGAAGGTGTTGACGATCAGGAAGACGCCGACCAGCACGGCGATGCCCGCGAAGCCGAGCATCACGTACTTGATGATGTCGAGGAATCCGCCCAGTTGGTCGAGGTCGGACTTCGCCTGCTCGTCGGCGGTCCGGTACTCGTAGGTGCCGGTGCCGAGCGTGGCGGCCACCCGCTGCTTGAGCTGGTCGTTGCTCACGCCCTCGGCGGCGTCCACGGAGATGCTGGTGGCCGCGTTCGCCGAGCCGAGCAGCTTGGCCTGCGCGGTCGGCGGGTCCAGGAAGAGCAGGGTGGCACCGGGGTTGGTGGTGGTGAAGGTGACGATGCCGACGATCCGCACCTTGAACGAGCCCGGCGCCGCGATGACGTTGAGGGTGTCACCGATCCGCAGGTCCTTGCGGTCCGCGGTCTCCGAGTCGAGCAGGGCCTCGCCCGCGCCGTGCGGGGCGTGGCCCGAGGTGAGCTTCACGGGGCTGCGGGAGGTGGGGTTCCAGTCGGTGCCGATGGTGGGGGCGCCGGTGGTCGGGCCCACGGACTCGTTCTTGGCGTCGGCGACGGTGATGCCGTCGTCCTCGGCGTCGAAGCGCGCGGCGGCGACCCCGTCGACCCGGGCCACGCGGTCCGCGAGCGCGGCCGGGAGAGTGGCCGTCGTCCCGGAGGGGATGGCCTCGCTCAGGTCCTCCTTGGGGCTGACCGTGAGGTCGGGCGCGGTCGAGGCGAAGAGCCGGTCGAAGGTGCGGCTCAGGGTGTCGGAGAAGACCAGGCTGCCCGAGACGAAGGCCACGGACAGGACGACGGCCAGCGCGGACAGTACGAGGCGCCCCTTGTGCGCGAGAAAGCTCCTCAGCGTCGCCTTCAGCACCGGGTCAGGCCCCCTCGGCCTCGGGAGTCCCGTCGAGCTTGCTGCGGGTCACATCGAACCGCTTCATCCGCTCCAGCACCGCCTCCGCCGTAGGCCGCTCCATCTCGTCCACGATCCGCCCGTCCGCCAGGAACAGCACCACGTCGGAGTGGGCGGCGGCCCCCGGATCGTGCGTGACCATGACGACGGTCTGGCCGAGCTGGTCCACGGCCTCCCGCAGGAACCCGAGGACCTCCAGGCCCGCCCGCGAGTCGAGGTTGCCGGTCGGTTCGTCCGCGAAGATCAGCTCGGGCCGGGAGGCCAGCGCCCGCGCGCACGCGACCCGCTGCTGCTGCCCGCCGGAGAGCTGCGCGGGCCGGTGCCTGAGCCGGTCCCGCAGTCCGAGCGTGTCGATGACCTGGTCCAGCCACTTCTCGTCGGGCTTCTTGCCCGCGATGTCCATCGGCAGCGTGATGTTCTCGGCCGCGTTCAGCGTCGGGATCAGGTTGAACGACTGGAACATGAACCCGATCCGGTCCCGCCGCAGCCGGGTCAGCTCACGCTCCTTCAGTCCCGTGATCTCGGTGTCGCCGAGCCACACCTGACCGGCCGAGACGTTGTCGAGCCCGGCTAGGCAGTGCATCATCGTGGACTTCCCGGAGCCCGAGGGGCCCATCACCGCGGTGAAGCGGCCGCGCGCGATCTCCACGTCCACCGAGTCCAGCGCGAGCACCGCCGTCTCGCCCGAGCCGTACGCCTTGGTCAGACCGCGGGCGCGGGCCGCCACCCCGTCGGTCGGCGCGGTCTCGGGGACGTCCTCCGCAGCAGTAGCCATGGGGCCGAGGGTAGTGTGATCCGTCCCACAGTCGACATCCCCCTTGCGGCCGATGCGGTCTCCGCCCCAGGTCGGGTCCCTGATGCCCGTGTAAGGGGCACCCGGTGGCCCATGAAACCTCCTCGCTGTCCCGAGAAGACCCCCTTGCGGGTGCTAGCACTTCGGCGCTAGCTTCGAGGTATGGCGAAGACCCAGCTGAATGTGCGGGTGGACGAGGACACCGCCCGCGCCGCCCGTGAGCGCGCTCTCGCCCGGGGCGTGAGCGTCAACCGCTACATCGAGGAACTGGTCATGAAGGACACCGGAGAGGCCGGGCAGACCTTCGTGGAGGCCGCGGCGGACTTCATGAAGCAGTACGAATCCGTCTTCACGGAGGAGCTCGGCAAGGAACACGAGGCTCGTTGAGCGACCTGCGCATCGATCTCGCCTGGCTTCTCATGCTCGCCGAGCAGAAGACCCCGGGCGATCCCCAGGTCACCGACTGGGGTGCCCTCGTCGCCGCCGTGGCGCGGCACGAGGCCGAGATCTTCGACGTCCCCGTCTACGACAGCCCGCACATGCGCGCCGCCGCCATGCTGCAACTGCTCATCCACGTCCCGGCGTTGGAGCGTACGAACGCGCTCTTCGCCTGTGCCGTCGCGTACGCCTACCTCGTCGCGAGCGGCCTGAGGGTCGTCACCTCGCCCGAACTCGTCCGCGACTTGGCCCGCGTCGCCAAGCGGGGCGACGCCTCGGTGCACGTCATCGCGCGCGAGCTGCAGAAGTGGACCCTGTGACCGGAGGCCGCCAGGCGGTGCCGAGAACGCAGTACGACGCGGGTGTCCGCGGCCCCTTCTCCGGCATCAACAGCCGCCGGTAGGGCCCGAGTTCGAAACCGGCAGCGCGCAGGGCGGCGACCGGGTCGCGGGCCAGATGGCAGCCGCCGGCGAGCGCCGGCCACACCGTACGGTCCAGGGCGCGCTGGGTCAGCCGCATCGCGGGCCCGCCGCCCCGGCCGTGCTCGAAGAAGCGCACCTCGCCCCCGGGCCGCAGCACCCGCCGTATCTCTCCGAGCGTCCGCTCCACATCGCGCACGCTGCACAGCACCAGGGAGACCACCACGGCGTCGAAGGCCTCGCTCTTGACCGGCAGGGCCTCCGCGGCCCCCGGCACCACATCGACCGGCACCTCCGAGCGCAGAGCGGCCTCCACCGCCAACTGCCGCAGCAGCCGCTCCGGTTCGATCGCCACGACCTCGGCGACCGAGCCCGGGTAGTGCCCGAAGTTCAGGCCGTTGCCCGCGCCGATCTCGATCACCCGCCCGGACAGCCCGGCGAGCAGTCGCTCACGCACCCGGGCCATGCCCCACCGGGATTCGGCGGTGACACTGGCCCGGGCGTAGTACCGGGCGAACAGCGGGTGGTGGACGGGATCCCGGGATATCGTGCGGGAACCGGCGGACCGCAGCGGCATGGCGGCCTCCCTCGCAGGACAGGACGTGCCTTATCGCGATTGTCCCCCGCGGGACCCCGTCGCACCCCTCAACGGCGACTCACTGCACGAAGTCGCGCACCTGCTCGTAGACGCCGTAGTCGTTGTTCATGTCGGTGTGCGAGATGCAGCCGACCTCGACGTTGGTCGCCCCGCTGAGGATCGCGGTGGTGTCCGGGGTGAGCGCGTCGTCGCAGTTGGACCAGTAGCTGGCGTACGCGACGCTGCCCGGCGTCTCGTCACCGGAGTTGAGGGCCGTCAGGAAGGAGCTGCCCGTGTACATCTCCGCACAGGAGGTGTACAGCCACGAGCACCAGGAGGCGGTGGTCGTCCCGTGGTTGACGCCGGCGGCCGAGACGAAGTCGTCCACGTAGGACGTCCCGCCGAGGTTCTTCAGGTAGTAGCGGGCGCTCAGTGCCCCCATCGAGTGGGTGACCAGGTCGACCTTCGAGGCGCCGGTCGCCTTGAGGACCCGCTGGACCTCGGTGGCCAGCTGCTGGGCGGTGGTCACGTTCGACTGCGACCAGCTGTACGACCAGGCGTCCAGCTCCGAGGCGCTGTAGCCGTCGGCCTTGAAGTCGGCGATCCAGTCGTCCCAGCTGCTGGAGTCGCTGCTGAGGCCGTGCACGAAGACGATGGGGTTGTGGGTCGCCGCGTGAGCGGGAACGGCGGCGACGGAGAGCGACAGAAGGAGAGAAGAGACCACGGCCGTGGCGGCCGCGGCGATGCGACGCCCGAAGCGCTGCATGATGCCTCCTGAAACGGGTGGGGTTGTCAGGAGTGTCAGCGCGGGTCTACGCGCGCCGCATCGGTGAAATCGCCGGTCTTTACGGGTCAATTAACTCGCCAGTAACGTGAGTGACGTGGTGACTCCGGTGAACCCCCCGCCCCAGAGCCGCACTTCGCCACCGCAGCGCTTGATGTCGTCGCTTCCCGAGGGCGTCCGAGCGCGGGTGACACGTGCCGTGTACGGCGATCCGCGCGCCGTCGCCGAACTCGTTCCGCTGCTGACCGACCGGCAGTCGGCCGGCCTGGACCCGCTCCCGGCCGAACCCGCCGAGCTCGCCCCCGGGCTGCTGCGCGCCCTGCGCGCGGAGATCCGGGCGCTGCCCGACGCCACCCGACTCCTGCTGCTCCTGGCCGCGGCCGACCAGTACCCGGTCGCCGGTCACGCCTTCCTGCGGGCGGTGACCGCCGCCCGTCTCGACACCCGCCCGCTGGAGGCCGCCGAGGGCTCCCTGGCCATGACGGCGGGCCACGCGCTGGTCCGGGGCATGCTGGGCCGCCCGGGCGCGACGAGGTGGCCGAGGAGGGCGGCGTTGTAGCCGGTGGCCGCGCCGGCTTCGAGGATCTTGTGC
>NZ_JBEYVC010000123.1:0-31154 GCF_040643855.1 Streptomyces sp. NPDC047072
CGACGGGGCGGGGCTGGCGAGTTGGCTCGCGGACCCGCGGGCGGCGCCGCACGGCGGCGAGTCCGTGGCGAGCGTGTGCCGTCGGGTCGCCGACTGGCTGGACGCGCTCCCGCCCGACGCGGGCCGGGTGCTGGCGGTGGTCGAACAGGCCGTGGCCCGGGCCGCGGTGATCCACGCGCTGGGCGCTCCGCACGAGGCGTTCTGGCGGATCGACGTACCGCCCCTGACGTCCGTCCGGCTCACCGGCCGGGCGGGGCGCTGGAACCTGCGGACGGCCTAGGCGCGGCGGCTGTTCAGTCCTCGCCGACCACCGTCAGATCGTCGCCGAGCGCCACGGCGATCCGTGCGGCGCGGGCGTGGTCGTCCAGCCGCCGGGTGAGATAGGCGCAGGCGTGGCCGTGCCGCAACGACCACCAGGCCGCCGACCCGCCGATACCGCCCTTGGCGATCTTTCCCTTGTCGCGCACGAACCCCAGCGTCCAGGTCAGCCGGGTGCCGAAGACCTCGTCGAAGTCGGTGACTTGGGGGGTGAGGAGCGCGGTGTGCAGCTCGGGGCCCAGGAGTTGGCGTAGCGGCCCTTCTTCGTCCGTGAGCCGGGCGAAGAAGCCCGCCATGGTACTCGCCGTCGTCTGGAGGTTGGTCGCGCCGAACACCTGACTGCCGCCAGGCCCGGGAGTTCGTCCGGTCCGGGGACAGGGCGCCGTCCGGTATCTCCAACCACGGCCGCGCGTGCAGCTGTTGCGGCCGGTCGGGGTGCGCATACTCGAGGTCGGCGACCCGCTCCAAGTCCCCGTCCCGCACCCCGAACCAGGCGTCGAGACCGAGCGCGGGCCGTACGACGCCGTGGAACACCTCGCCCAACGTGGCTCCTACGGCGGCCCGCAGCACCCCGTCCACCAGGTGGCCGTAGGTCAGCGCGTGCTCGCCGAGGGAGGTGCCGGGGACGTACTCCGGAGCCGCCCCCTCCAGGCTGCGGCGCAGGCCGGTGTCGTCGAGCAGGTCGAGTCCGGCGGCCTCGGCGGGGAAGCGGGGCTGGCCCGCACGATGGGTGAGCAGCTGGCGGAGGGTGGTCCGGTCCTTGCCCCCGACGCCGTACTCCTTCCAGTGGCCGGCGATCGGCTCGTCGAGACTCAGGGCGCCGTCACGGACCGCCACCAACGCCGCGAGCGTCACGAAGGACTTGGAGAGGGAGTACGGCATGACGAGCGTGTCGTCACGCCATGGGCGGCTGCGCCCGGAGTCGGCCCAGCCCGCGCTCAGGCGCACCACCTCACGGCCTTCCCGCCAGACCGACACCCCCGCTCCCGTCTCCAGGCCCTCGTCCACCAACTCCTGTAGAACGACGCGTACTTGCTCGTATCCGGGCTCGGTGAACCCTTCGACCTCCATCGTGCCCCTCCGTCCGTCTCGCCGGATCCGGGTCAGGCTCCGGACAATACGGGGGAGGGGTATATGGAGCAACGGGTCGGCCGGTCAGACCCCTTGACGGGACATCAGGTCCCGCAGCGCCTCGGCGATGTCCGCCGGGGCCTCCTCCGCCATGAAGTGGCCGCAGGAGACGGTCGTATGACGAAGGTCGGCGGCCCATGCCTCCCACAGCGCGGTCGCCTCGTAGCCGAGCGCGGCGCCCCAGTCCTGCTGGAGCACGGTGACGGGCATCGTCAGCCGGTTGCCCGTCGCGCGGTCGGCCTCGTCGTGCTCGACGTCGACGCCCGCGGAGGCGCGGTAGTCGGCGACGATCGACGGGACCGCCTCGCGGCTGGCCCGCAGATACTCCGCCCGGATCTCCGGCGGGATCGCGTCGGGACGGTTCGTCCAGACGTCCAGGAAGTGCCCGAAGAACACGTCCGCGCTCGCGGAGATCATCCGCTCGGCGAGCCCCGGCGGCTGGGCCATCAGATAGAGGTGGAAGCCGACCGCGGCCGAGGTGCCGTGCAGGGCGTTCCACATGTCGAGGGTCGGGAGGATGTCCAGGCAGGCCAGGTGGGAGACCGCGTCCGGGTGGTCGAGGCCCGCCCGGAACGCCACGAGCGCGCCCCGGTCGTGCCCGGCCAGCGCGAACCGGTCGTGCCCCAGCTCCCGCGCCAGCGTCACGACGTCCTGGGCCATGGTCCGCTTGGAGTACGTGTCCGGCCCGTCCTCCCGTGGCTTGTCGCTGTCTCCGTAGCCGCGCAGGTCGGGGCAGATGACGGTGTGGTCGGCGGCCAGGTCCGCCGCGACGTGCCGCCACATGAGGTGGGTCTGCGGAAAGCCGTGCAGGAGGACGACGGGGGCGCCGGACCCGCCCACGGCCACGTGGAGGGAGACGTCCTCGGCGACCGGCACGCGGTGGTGGGCGAATCCGGGGAGGGTGGGTTTCACGGCTGGGCTCTCTTCGGTCGTGCGACAGGTCGTGTGTCAGGTCGTGTGACGAGCGGTGTACGGGGATGGCGGCCGGGCCCGGTGGCGCCGGTGTCCTCAGGATCCGGGGCGCGAATGAGCAGGCGATGAGCGCGTGTACGTTGAGGTGGTGCGTGTGATCGAGTTCGGCGTCCTCGGGGCGGTGGCCGCCTGGGACGGGACGGGGGAGCCGATCGCCCTGCGGGGGCCCAGGCACCGTGCGGTGCTCGCCCGGCTCCTGGTCGCCCGCCGCCGGGTCGTACCGGTACCGCTGCTGGTGGAGGACGTATGGGGTGGGCATCCGCCCGAGGACGCGGTGGGCACCCTGCGGACCTTCGTCGCCGCGCTCCGGCGGGCTCTGGAGCCGGAGCGGCCCCGCCGTACCCCGTCCCGGCTGCTCGTCACCGAAGGCCCCGGCTACGCCCTGCGCGCCGACGCGGACCGTGTCGACGCCTGGCGCTTCGAGCGCGTCCTCGCCGACGCGGCCACCCTGCCGCCCGCCCGGGCGGTGACCGAACTGACCACCGCGCTGGACCTGTGGCGCGGTCCTGCCTACGCCGACTTTCCCGAGGCACCATGGGCGCGCGCGGAACGCTCCCGGCTCACCGAGCTGCGCCTGACTGCTGTCGAGCGCCGGGCGGAGGCCCGGATCGGACTGGGGGCAGCCGCCGAGGCCGTACCCGACCTGGACGCACACCTCGCCGAGCACCCGTGGCGGGAGGACGCCTGGCACCTTCTCGCCGTGGCCCTGTACCGCTCCGGCCGCCAGGCCGACGCCCTGTCCGTCCTCCGGCGCGCCCGGCGCATGCTCCGCGAGCACCTCGGCGTGGAGCCGGGGCCCCGCCTGAACCGCACCGAGCAGGACATCCTCCGCCACGCCGACCACCTGGACCCGGGCCCGACGGACACGGCCACGCAGATCTGGGCGCGCGCTACGGCGTCGTACGAGAGCATGGCCGGGGGCCGGACCCGCCTCGAGTCGACGGCGGGCCTGATGCGCGACCTGGCGGTGACCGGCGGAGGCGGCCTGGTCGCGGCACGCCGGCACCGCGAGGCGGCCGTGGTGGCGGCGGAGCAACTCGGCGACCCGGAGCTGACGGCACGCGTCATCGGCGCCTACGACGTCCCCGCGATCTGGACCCGCTGCGACGACTCCGCCCAGGCAGCCCGCGTGGTGGCAGCGGCGGAGCGGACGCTGCGCGACTTGGCGCCGGACGCACACGAGGCGTCCCGGGCGCGGCTGCTGGCCACGATCGCGATCGAGTCGCGGGGCGTGCTCGTGGACGACCGCCCCCTCCGAGCCGCCCGAGAAGCCGTCCGCACCGCCCGCCGCCTCAACGACGCGCCCCTGCTCGTCTTCGCCCTCAACGGCCTTTTCATGCAGACCTTCGAGCGGGCCGGACTCGCCGGCCGACGCGACGCGATCGGTGCCGAGATCACGTCGGTCGCCGCACAGCACGGCCTGTTCACCTACGAGGTCCTCGGCCACCTGATCCGCCTGCAAAGCCACTGCGCGACAGCCGACTTCACGGCGGCCGACAGATACGCCTCCGCCGCCGACACTCTCGCCGAACGTCACGAACTGCCCCTCGTCTCCGTCTTCACCACCTGGTACCGGGCGCTGCGCACCGCCACGACGGAACCCCTGGAGGCCGGCGAGGCCGCGTACCGGGAAGCCGCCAAGTCCCTTGACGGCGCCGGGATGCCCGGCCTGGAGCAAGGCCTCCTGCCGCTCGCCCTGCTGTGCCTCCGTGTCCACCACGGTGCGCCGGTCACCGCCGACGAGCACGCCGACTGGGGACCCTACGAGCCGTGGGTGCGACCTCTGTTGCTGCTGGGCGAGGGCCGCGACCAGGACGCCGTACGCCTGCTGCGATCCGTACCGGAGCCACCCCGCGACCTCCTGTACGAGGCCCTGTGGACCCTCGTCGCCCGTGCGGCGATCCAAGTGGACGACCAAGCCCTGATGCACCGCGCGTACACCGCACTTGAACCGGCGAGGGGTCAACTCGCCGGAGCGGCCAGTGGATTGCTCACGGCAGGCTCCGTGACGGATCACCTGGACGCCTTGGGCCTGCTGCGATCGCAGTAGGCCGAAGTGTCTGCGAACGGCCAACGACGACAGCCCTGGGAACTGCGACCGTGAGAGCGGGCCGTGATCACCGGCCCGTTCTCACGGCATTTTCCGGGAAGGCTCGTCGATGTCATCTCTCGCCCGCTGGTGCCACAGGCACCGGCTCGTCGTCGTCCTCGCCTGGGTGGGGCTGTTGCTCGCCCTCGGCGCCGGGGTCGGCGCGGCCGGTAGCGACTTCGGCAACAGCCCGACCTCGCAGGACACCGACTCGGCCAGGGCGACGGCCCTGCTGCAGCAGTCGTCGAACAGCGCGGCGGGCAAGAGCGGCAGGGTCGTCTGGCAGTCCACGGACGGCAAGATCACCGGCCCGGTGGCGGAGAAGACGATGACCGAGGCGTTGGAGCACATCGCCGACGCCCCCGGGGTAGCGGCTGTGACCAGCCCCTATGCGCCGGACGGCAGGGGACAGGTCAGCAAGGACGGCGGCACGGCCTACGCCACGGTCGCGTTCGACCAGAACGTCTCCGACGCGCAGATCGACCACGTCAAGGAACTCGCGACGGCTCCGGAATCGGAGAGTCTGCGTATCGCGCTGAACGGGCAGGCGTTCACCGTCAACCCCGAGCCGAACGCCGTCGCCGACGCCATGGGCATCGTCCTCGCCTTCGTCGTGCTGCTGTTCGTGTTCCGGGCGGTGTGGGTGGCGGCACTGCCCATCATCACGGCCGTCGTCGGCGTCGGGACCTCCGCGGTCACCGTGATCCTGCTCAGCCACGTCATCACCCTGTCCGACACCACGCTCACCCTCGGATCGCTGATCGGCCTCGGCGTGGGCATCGACTACGCCCTGTTCGTCGTCAACCGGCACCGCGCCCACCTGACGGCGGGCATGGGCGTCGCCGACTCGACGGCCAAGGCCCTCGACACCTCCGGCCGTGCCGTGCTCTTCGCCGGGTTGACCGTCGTCGTCGCGCTGCTCGGCATGCTCACCCTCGACGTCGGCATCATCAACGGCATGGCGATCGGCGCGGCCGTCACCGTCGTCCTCACCGTGCTGGCCGCACTCACCCTGCTGCCGGCCCTGCTCGGGATGATCGGCACCCGGGTCCTCAGCCGCGGCGAACGCCGCGAACACGCCGGACGGGGCTCGGGCCGGCCCGGCCTGTGGGATCGGTGGGCCCTGCGGGTCCAGGCTCACCCCAAGGCCCTCGGGCTTACGGCCCTGGCCGTGCTGACGGCGCTCGCGTTCCCGACCCTCGCGCTGCGCCTGGGCGCCTCCGACGACGGCAACCTGCCCACGACCTCGACGAACCGCCAGGCGTACGACATGATCGCGGACGGCTTCGGGCCCGGCTTCAACGGCCCGCTCGTCCTGGCCGTCCAGGCTCCCACGACCGCGGACAAGGCAGCCGGGACGAGGCTGGTCACCGCTCTGGCTCAGGTCGACGGTGTCGCCAGTGCCGAGGCGGCACCGATGAAGGAGGGGCAGACGGTCGGCGTGATCTCCGTCGTCCCGACCACCTCGCCCCAGTCGGCCGCCACCTCCGACCTGATCCACCACCTGCGGGACGACGTGATCCCGAAGGCCGAGCAGGGCACGTCGATGAAGGTCTACGTGGGCGGGGTCACCGCGAGCAACGACGACTTCGCCTCGGTGCTGATGGGCAAGCTGCCGCTGTTCGTGCTGGTGATCGCCGCGCTCGGCTTCCTGCTGCTGACCGTCGCCTTCCGCAGTCTGCTCATCCCCGCGGTGGGCGCCGTACTGAACATCCTCAGTATCGGGGTGGCCTTCGGCGCCATCGTCGTCGTCTTCCAGTACGGCTTCGGCGCGGGCCTCCTCGGCCTCGGTTCGGCCGGACCGATCGAGTCGTTCGTGCCGATCCTGGTCGTCGGCATCATGTTCGGACTCTCCATGGACTACCAGGTCTTCCTGGTCAGCCGGATGCGCGAGGAGTGGGCGCACACCGGTGACAGCCGGCGAGCGGTCCGGGTCGGACAGGCCGAGACCGGCAAGGTGATCGCCGTCGCCGCCACCATCATGGTCTGCGTCTTCGGCTCCTTCGTCTTCGGCGGGATGCGCGTGATCTCGGAGTTCGGGGTCAGTCTCGCGGTGGCCGTCGCCGTGGACGCCCTCCTGATCCGGATGGTCGTCGTCCCCGCCCTGATGCACCTGTGCGGACGGGCCAACTGGTGGCTGCCCCGCCGGCTGGACAAGGCACTGCCCCGCGTGTCCGTGGAAGGCCCCGCGGACGAGCCGGTGCGACCGCGCCACCCGGTACGGGAGCCGCAGACCGCCGGAACGCGCGACTAGGGCCTTTCTGAGGGCTCCTGCCGGAGCGCCCGGGCGCGGCGAACCGACGATCGGGCGCGGTCCGGCCGGGCGGAGTTCTCCCGGCGTTCCGCCGGTCCGTGCTGCATACAGTGAGGAGGTGGACGTGGGAATGGTGGGGCGACAGTGGCTGGACCGTCATGACCGGATCCGGGACGCGCTCCCCGCGGTGCCGCTGGTCCTGGTCGCCGCCGCGGCGACCGCGGCCGGCAAGTCCAGCTGGCACGAGCCGCGTTGGGACGAGGTGGCATGGACGGCGCTGTCCTGTCTGCCCCTGACCGTCCGCAGTCGCCGGCCGCTCGCCGTCACCCTGGTCACGCTGGCGGCAGGTCTCACCCTGATGGCCCTCGAACCGGACTTCGCCCTGGCCCCCGCGGCGAGCCTGGTCGCCCTGTACACGCTCGCCACGCGCGGCAGCCGCCGTACCGCATGGACCGTCGGTCTGGCCGCCGGCGTGGCTGTCACGGGTGTCTATTCCGCCACCCACGAGGGGATCTTGGCGGGGGGAGTCAGCCTGCTGCGGTTCGACTTCGCGATCGCGGCCACCGCGCTGGGCCGCGCCGTCCGCAGCCGCCGCGACCACCTCGCCGAGGCCGCGGCCCGCGTGGAGCGCGCCGAGCGCATGCAGGAGGAGGAGGCCAGGCGCCGGGTGGCCGAGGAGCGCGTGCGGATCGCACGCGATCTGCACGACGTCGTGGCCCACCACATCACCCTCGTCAACGCCCAGGCGGGGGTGGCCCACCACCTCATGCGGGCCCACCCCGACCAGGCGTACGAGGCGCTGGCCCACATCAAGGACAACAGCCGTGCCGCACTCGACGAACTGCGCGCGACCGTCGGTCTGCTGCGCCGGCCCGACGACGCGCCCAGCACCCGGGCCCCCATTCCCCGCCTGGCCGATCTCGACAGCCTCGTCGGCGGATTCCGCACGAGCGGGCTCTCCGTGTGGGTGGCCCGCACCGGCACTCCCTCCCCGCTGCCGCCCGCCACCGAGCTCACCGCCTACCGCATCGTCCAGGAAGCCCTCACCAACACCCACAAGCACGCGTCCGCGACCCGGACCGCCGTGGTCCTGCACTACGGCGCGCACAGTCTGCGGGTCACCGTGACGGACGACGGGCGCCCCGGCTCGCCCAAGGGGGCGGGGACCGGCCACGGGCTCATGGGCATGCACGAGCGGGCCGTCGCCATCGGCGGAGCCGTCACGGCCGGCCCGCGCCCGGAAGGCGGCTTCCAGGTCGTCGCCGAACTGCCGCTCTCGCTCACCCCCGCCGTCTGACACCCGCGAGGAAGAACCGCCCATGACGATCCGCGTCCTGCTCGCCGACGATCAGGCCCTCCTGCGGGGCACCTTCAGGCTCCTCATCGACGCGCAGCCGGAACTGGAGGTCGTCGGGGAGGCATCCAACGGGCGGGAGGCGGTGCACCTCGCCAGGTCCGAGCGGGCCGACGTCGTGGTGATGGACATCCGGATGCCCGAGGTCGACGGCATCGAGGCCACCCGCCTGATCGCCCAGGACGAGGACCTGGCCGGAGTGAAGGTCCTCGTCCTCACCACCTTCGAGGAGGACGACCTCGTCATCGAGGCGCTCCGGGCCGGCGCGAGCGGCTTCCTGGGCAAGGGAGTCGAACCGGCGCAGCTCCTGGACGCCGTCCGGCTGGTCGCGGCCGGCGAGGCGTTGCTCTCGCCCGCGGTGACCAAGGGTCTCATCGCCCGCGCCCTCTCCCAGCCCGCTCCCGGCGATCTCGTCGACACCCGTCGGCTGGCCTCCCTCACGCCCCGGGAGCGAGAAGTGCTGGTCCTCGTGGCCGCCGGCCTGTCGAACGCGGAGATCGCCGAACGCTTCTTCGTCACCCCCGTCACCGTCAAGACCCACGCCAATCGCGCCATGGCCAAGCTCAACGCCCGAGACCGCGCCCAACTCGTCGTCATCGCCTACGAGTCCGGCCTGGTGCGCCCGGGAGAACGGCAGGCCTGAGCTCTCACCCGGCGCCGAAGTGACCCATCCGGACGGCCCGTTGACGTTCACACCTCAGTAGCACGACCCCGATCGAAGGAGTGTCATGCGTACGAGATCCAAGGGCTTGGCCGCACTGCTGGCGCTGCTGGGCGTCACCGCCTTCCTGTCCCCCGCGGAGGCCACCTCGGCGTCCCCGCCCCCGCCCGCCCCCGAGCGGATCGAGGTGAAGAGGCTGCCGCTGCCGCCCACCGCCCCCTCCAACGAGAGCGGATCCTGCACCCGTGTCGTGAACCCGCGCGGCACGGGTTGTGTCGCCGCCGGCTGGAGCAGCGGCTTACGGACCGGCGGTTTCCTTCCCGGCGGTCGGCTCGTCACCGCCAACGTGACCTTCGTCGGTGCTCCGGCCGCACCCGACCCGGCGAGCGTCTACAGCGGCAGCCAGCTGATCGCCGTACGAACGGACGGGAAGACCTTCCCGAACGGCGACGCGTGGAAGTGCCTGACGTGTGGCATACCGCCCGAGAACCGGCAGGGCATGAACGCGGACATCAGTTACCCCCAGCCGTTCGCCGACGGCCGCCGCGTGCTGTGGGGGACGAACGTCCTCGACTGCGGCCCCCACCGGCTCGCGTCGCCGGACTGCACCCCGGCCCGCCTGCGGGTGTACCCGATCCGGTGGAACACCAGCGCGGACGGCTCGGGAGCCGGAACCACGATCCGCGAACTGCGGCTCCACCCCGACCAGGTGCACCTCGGCTTCAACGCCACCACGGTCACGGCGGGACGGTTCGACCAGTACGGCTACTTCGCCCGGCTAGCGTTCGACCCGTCCCCCGACACGGGCACACCGCGGGCCCCGCGCTACGACCTGGAGAAGGTCACGCGCCTGTTCGACGCCACCACCACCGAACAACCGGTGCACGTCGACCCCGAGGCCCCCTCCAGGCTCGTCTTCGACGCCTCGGTGCCCTCCGTCGGCGAGCTGCGCGGCTTCTCGAAGGACGGCAGGGAGGTGTTCTACGTCGGGTTCCCGGCCGAATCCTCCAACATGGACCTGATGGCCGCCGACCTGCGGACGGGCAGGGTCCGCCGGGTGACGGCCGACCCCGGGTACACCGACCCCGTGGACTCGTCCCCGGACGACCGCTGGATCGTGGCGCTGGACACCCGCGGAAGCGACCGCATGACCTTCCTGTCGGGCATGACCGGCGTCCCGCCGATCACCGACCTGCTGAGCACCTCCGCCGTCTCCTCGGTGCGCAACAACGGTGACCGGCGCTTCTTCCAGCCCTATCTGATCGACCGGGAGGGCGACCGCGGCCGTTACCGGGGCCAGCGGCTCAACTACGCGAACACCTCCCCGGACTGGAACGCCGGAGCCGACCCGCGCTGGTCCCCGGACGGCACGGCGGTCGCGTACCACGAGCGCCTGGTGTCGGCGCCCTCCTGCGGCGGGGCGAATCCCCTGCCGTGTCCGGCGTCGCGGGAACCGGGAGGCCGCCGCACCCGGCTGATGCTCGCGGAGCTGGTGGACCGCGATCCGGTGCGTACCCGGCCGGTGAAGCCGGTCTCCGACCGGGTGCGGTGGGGCACGCCCTACGTCCCGGGCAGCGCGGTGCCGGAGCGGGCCTACCCGCCCCAGGGCACCTACACCCTGCGCGGGAAGGCGTCCGGCGGTGCGAAGGCCGACATCGTGTGGGACGAGGCGAGGACGGGCGTGCAGACCGTGTCGCTGCGCTACACGCGCTACTCGGACGACGGCAGGACCTTCCTCGACGGCACCGAGAGCGTGACGCGCGTCAGCCACAGCTCCACCCTGACCACGCTCGACTGGTACTCGGATCTGGTGAAGACCGGTCGGAGCGGCCAGGTGCTGGCCACCAAGAAGACCGGCGCCGACGGGTTCCATCTGACGATCGATCTGTGGGAGACGGTCTTCCGGGCGACCGGCACGCTCACCACGACAGTCGGCGGCCGGACGTACACCCAGCCCGCGAACGGCACCTGAGGTCTCCCCGGCCGCGGGGAATGCGGGGCCCCCGGACCGCGTTGACCGACGTGACTGACATGCACGGGCCAACCGCCCGTGATGCGGTCGGAAGGAGCACCTCATGGCACGCACCACCGTGCGCCCGGTCGTCCGGCTGAAGTCGACCGCCGGCACCGGCGTCACCTACGTCACCCGCAAGAACCGCCTCAACGACCCCGACCGGCTCGTGCTGCGCAAGTACGACCGGGTGGCGGGGGAGCACGTCCTCTTCCGCGAAGAGCGCTGACCCCCGGCCCCGTCCGGAGTTCCGGCCCGGCCCCCCCATTGCAGGGGCCGGGCCTTTCGTTGCGGCAGACATCTTGACCTCGCCCCCGCCCACGGCTTAGCGTTCCGGCGTTTGTGAGGGATTGAAACGATTCAACTCATCCTTGGGGCACTGACATGCATGAAGCCGACCCGCAGCGCGGCGGGATGTCCCGGCGTACGGTCCTGGCCGCCGGACTGACCGTGGGCGCCGCGGCCGCGTTCGGGACGATCCCGTCCGCGGCCGCTCAGGCGACGCCCGGAACCGACTGGTTCACCTCGCCCGCCCGCGCGGTGCGCCCCAGGTTCCGCTGGTGGTGGCCGGACGGCCTGGTCGACCCCGACGAGATCGCCCGCGAGATAGACCAGATCGCCGACGCGGGCTTCGGCGGGGTCGAGATCGCCGCCGTCCACCACAGCGTCAAGGACAAGTCGGTCCTGGACACCGCCCACCACGGCTGGGGCAGTGGGCCGTGGCGGGAGGGTGTCGAGGCCGCGCTGCGCAGAGCGGTGAGACGGGGCGTGACCGTCGACCTCACCCTCGGCCCCAGCTGGCCCGTGGCCATCCCCGGTCTCACCCCCGACGACGAGGCCGCCGCGAAGGAACTCGTCCACGGCCGCGTCTCGTTGGCCGGCGGCACGACTTACCAGGGTCCCGTCCCGCCTCCCGGGCACGCCCCGGCCTCCGGAGTGACACGCCAGCAACTCCTCGCAGTCCAGGCGGCCTTGGTCGCCCCCGCCAACTCCACCCGCAAGGAGACGGGCCTCGATCCCGCCAGTGTGCTCGACCTGACGGACTCCGTGACCGACTCCACCCTGACCTGGACGGCTCCCGAGGGCGGCGACTGGGTCCTGATCGCCTACTGGGTGCGCGGCTCCGCCCAGCAGCCCGAGTCCGGTCCGCACTCCGCGCCCGCCGCCTACGTCGTCGACCACTTCAGCCCCGCGGGCACCCGCGCGGTCACCTCCTACTGGGAGGACCACGTCCTGACGCCGTCCGTGCGACGGCTGTTGAAGGCCACGGGCGGCTCCTTCTTCGAGGACTCGGTGGAGCTGGAGACCGACGGGCTGACCTGGACGACGGGACTGCCCGCCGCGTTCGAGAAGCACACCGGGCGGCCGCTGCTGCCGTACCTTCCGGCGATCGTGCTCGACAAGAGCAACCAAGTCTTCGCGTTCGAGGCCCAGTTGACCCGCCAGATCCGGCACGACTTCTGGGAGACGGTCTCCGGACTCTTCAACCGCCACCATCTGCGCGGCCTGCGCGACTGGGCGCACTCCTACGACATGACCCTGCGCTCGCAGCCCTACGGCCTCCAGACGGACGCCATCGCCTCGGCCGCGATCCTCGACATCCCCGAAGGCGAGTCCCTCGGCTTCAAGAACCTCGACGACTACCGCTGTCTGGCTGGCGGCAGGGACATGGCCGGGCACACCGTGCTGTCCTGCGAGGCGGGCGCCTACAACGGCACGGCCTACAGCACCACTTGGGACCGCTTCCTGCGCACCATGGGCGGCGCCTACGCGGCCGGCGTCAACCAGACCGTCGTCCACGGCTTCTCCTACGCCACCGTCCCCGGCGCCGAATGGCCCGGCTTCGCCGCCTTCAGCCCGTACAACGGCGCTCCCGGCTACGGCGAGTCCTGGGGACCCCGCCAGCCGACCTGGCGGCACGTCGAGGACATCGCCGGTTATCTCGGCCGCGTCCACAGCGTGCTCCAGAGCGGCACCGCCCGCGCGGACGTGGCGATCCTGCGCCAGACCGGCTACACCGCCACCGGCATCGGCGCGTCCTGGTTCACGGCGACCGGCGTCCCGCTCGGCTGGACCCACCAGTTCCTCAGCTCACCCCTGCTCGACCTGCCTTCCGCCACCGTCTCCGGCGGCCGGCTCGCCCCGGACGGCCTCGCCTACAAGGCGCTGTTCATCGAGGGCGACTTCTTCTACGGCTCCACGCCCACCCTTGCCGTCTCGGACGCCCGCAAGGTGCTCGCCCTGGCCGAGGCGGGCCTGCCCGTGGTCCTGCTCGGCGCCTTCGACGCACTGACCCCCGGCGTCCCGGCCGAGGGCGAGACGGACCAACTGCGCGCCGTCCTCGCCCGGTTGCTCGCGCTGCCCCATGTCCGCAGGGTCACCGACAAGGCGCTGGTCGGCGACGCCCTGGCCGCGCTCGGCGTCACCGCCGACGTACGGCACGCGACCGTGTCCACGCTCCTCAACGCCCACCGGGCCACCGCCGACGCGGACTTCTACTACCTCTGCAACGGCAAGCACGCCGAGACGGTCAAGCCGCCGGTGGCCGCGATCGACCACGACGTCACCCTGCGCCGCACCCGCCGCGGCAGGACCGTGCCGTATCTGCTGAACCCCTGGACGGGCGAGGCGGTACGGCTGGCCCGGTACACCGAGGACGGCGACGACGTGACCCTGCGCGTCACGCTCCAGCCCGGCGAGACGATGATCGTCGCCCTGGGACGGCCCGGACTCTTCGGCGACCGGTACGGCAACAGCCCGCACGCCGTGGCCACCGAAGCCGACGAGGTGCTGTTCACCGGGCGGGGCCTCGCCGTACGGGCCGCTTCGGCGGGCACCTGGACCACCCGGCTGTCGCAGGGGCGTACCGTCACCACGACCACCCCGGCCGTGCCCGCGCCGATCACGCCCGCACGCTGGGAGCTGGAGGTCGACGACTGGTACCCGGGCGCGGACGCCACCCGGACCGACCACGTCCGGGTCTCCGTCACTCTCGACGCGCTCCGCCCCTGGTCGCAGATACCCGAACTGACCGACTCCGCCGGTATCGGCCGGTACCGCACCACGGTCGTGCTGCCGGACGACTGGACGGCCGCGCACGGCGCGCATCTGGAACTCGGGCAGGTCAGCGACACGTTCCGGGTGACCGTCAACGGCAGGAGGCTGCCGCCCGTCGCCCGGCTGAACCCGGTCGTCGACGTCGGCCCCTGGATGCGGCGTGGCACTAACACCGTCGAGATCGAGGTGGCGACCCCGCTTCTCAACCGCCTCAGGGTCGCCCGGCCGGCGGTGTTCGGCGGTTCGGCACGCCAGGACCACGGGCTCGTCGGACCGGTCCGGCTTGTGCCGTACGCCCAGATGACCGTGGGCTGAGCGGGAGCGTGGCCTGAACGGACGGCGGGCGCACTCACCGGGTGCGCCCGCCCTGTGATGTGACGGAGCGTCAGCAGTCCGGGACGCCCGCGATCTTCACGCCGCCCCGCAGGTACAGGTTGTTCACGTAGGCGATGTCACTGCCCGAGAACTCCTGCACCGCCGTCCACCAGTTGTTGGTGCCGACCGCGGGGTCGGTGACGGTCTGCCCCTGCTTCTGGCAGACGGCGTCCAGCCAGTACTTCGAACGCGTCGCCAGGATCCCGGAGTCCCGGGTCGGCTGGGCGCGCAGGTTCACGTCGGTCGCCCAGATGTAGACGTCGGTGAGGGTCGGGTCCCCGCCGGTCGCCGTGGCCGGGCCCGCGGGCGCGGCCGACGCGGAGCCGGCGAGTGCGCCCGCGGCCAGCGCGGTGGCCGCGAGGGCGACGACGGAACGGCGGATCAGACTGCGCATGGGTGGTTCCCCCTGGTCGTGGTGGCTGCGATGGTCGTGGGTCAGCACTTCGCCGAGACGGGCAGTCCGCCGCGCTCGTCACCCTTGAGGTAGACGGCGCTGACATACCCCTCCACGAGCTGCACCCAGATGTTGTTGGTGTAGCCGTTGTCGGTGATGGTCTCGCCGTAGGTCCAGCAGTAGGCGCCCCGCGGCTGGCCCTTCGGGACACTGCCGACCTTCTCGGTCTGGCTGGACGGCCCCTTCCGGACGTTGACGGTCTCGTACGGCTCCACCACGTAGGGCGCCGCCAGCACCTGGGCCGGACCCTGAGCGGCGTCGGAGGAGGCGGCGACGGCGTTCGTGGCGGTGAGCGGGCCGAGCACGGCGATCGCTCCGGCGCCCACGAGGGCGGCCCTGGTGAGGACGGATACGGTCATGGTGTTACCCCCTGTGGTGATGCGGCCTGCGCAGCACTCTAGGGAGAGACGGTGCCCGTGGGACCCTGACACTTCTCAGGGTCCGACGGCCGTCAGGCGGTCGTCGCGGACCGGGCCGGACGAGGCGGCAGCAGGGCCAGGTGCTCCTCGTGGACCGGGCCGAAGTTGCTGGTTTCCCCCAGCCCCATGTGCAGGGGCCGGGGTGAGGTCGTCAGGATCCCCGGGGCCGTCGTCAGGGCGTCCGGGTGCAGTACAGGAACACGTGCGGTTCGGCGGTGCCGTCCGGGTGGTCCGGGGTGTAGAGCACGTTCCGCTCGGACTCCACCGAAAGGCCCGCCCCGCGTACGACGGCCTTGAGCGCGTCGGCGTCGAAGCTGGTGGCCCGCACCGGCTGCCCCATGAAGTCGACGGGGAAGTCCTCGACGTCCGCGGGCACGGTGGCGAGCACCAGGGAGCCGCCCGGCCGCAGCGCCCGCGCCAGCCGGCCGAGCAGCTCCGACTGGTCCGCGCGGGACAGCTGGAGGAGTGAGAAGTACACGCAGACCGCGTCGAACTCACCCTCCTCCAGCGGTACTTCGCGGATGTCGACGAGCCGGAACGTGGCCTCCGGCACCTGGCGGGCGGCCAGTTCGACCATGACGGGGGAGACGTCGACCCCCAGCACCTCGTGGCCCGCGGCCGCCAGCGTCGACGCGGTGGGCCGGCCGGTGCCGCTGCCCACGTCCAGGACCCGGCTGCCGGGCGCCAGCCGGCCGAGCAGCCACTCCAGCGAGGCCAGATGCGCCTCGGAGCGGGCGAACGCCTTCTCGTAGGTGAGCCCGAGCGCGTCGAAGACCGCCGCCGCCCGCTGTCCGTGCCCGTCGTCGACCACGACACGCCTCCCCGTAGTGGTGTGCTGGGCGGGCATCGTCGCATCCTCGCGCCCCGGCCCACAACGGCCCGGCTTGCGGACGAACGCCGAGGCGGGGCAGGGTTTCGCCGTGCCCACTCTGCTGATCGTGCATCACACGCCCTCGCCGAACTGCCAGGCGATGTTCGAGGCCGTGGTCGCCGGGGCGACGGCGCCGGAGATCGAGGGCGTGCGGGTCGTCCGGCGCGCCGCCCTGTCCGCCACCGCGTCGGACGTCCTGGAGGCGGACGCGTTCCTCCTCGGCACCCCGGCCAACCTCGGCTACATGTCCGGTGCCCTCAAGCACTTCTTCGACCAGGTGTACTACCCCTGCCTCGACGAGACGCGCGGGCGCCCGTTCGGCTGCTACGTGCACGGCGGCAACGACGTCACCGGCGCCCTGCGCGGGATCGACGCGATCACCACCGGGCTCGGCTGGCGCCGGGCCGTCGAGCCGGTGACGGTGACCGGCGAGCCGTCCAAGGTGGACATCGAGGCGTGCTGGGAGCTGGGGGCGACCGTGGCGGCCGGACTCATGGGCTGACCGGGCCTCCGGGTGTCACCAGCCCGGTTTCGTAGGCGAGGACGACCGCCTGGACGCGGTCGCGCAGGTCGAGTTTGGACAGGATCCGGCCGATGTGCGTCTTCACCGTCGTCTGGCTGAGGAACAGCCGCTCGGCCAACTCGGCGTTGCTGAGCCCCGTCCCGAGCAGCCGCAGCACTTCCAGCTCGCGGGGCGTCAGCCCCGACAGACCGGCGTGCGCCACGGCCGGGGACGGCGCCTCCTCCCGCTGGGCGAACCGCTCGATGAGGCGGCGGGTGATCGTGGGCGCCAGCAGGGCGTCCCCGGACCGCACCAGTCGTACGGCGGCCACCAGGTGCTCGGGGGTGACGTCCTTGAGCAGGAAGCCGCTGGCCCCCGCGGTGAGCGCCGCGTAGACGTAGTGGTCGAGGTCGTACGTGGTCAGGATGATCACGCGGACCTCGCCCGCACCGTCGTCGGCGAGGATCCGCCGGGTGGCCTCGATGCCGTCCATGCCGGGCATCCGGATGTCCATCAGGACGACGTCCGGCCGGGTCGCGCGGACCGCGGCGACCGCCTCCGCCCCGTCGGCCGCCTCGGCGGTCACGTCGATGCCGTCCGCCGCGAGGATCATCCCGAACCCGGTCCGTACGAGGGCCTGGTCGTCGGCGATGACGGCCCGCAGCCGCTCACCGTTCACGCCGTCAGTCAACGCGACCTCCTCGCCACGCGGTCGGTCGGCCCGGTCTCTCGCCCACGCCGTCGCCCGATGCCATTGAGCTGCTTACGCCGGCGCCCGGTGCGGCCTGGTCCCTCACGCCGTCCGCCACGGCACCTCCGCCCGGATCCGCCAGCCGCCGGCGAGCGTCGGGCCCGCCGTCAGCTCGCCGCCGTAGACCGCGAGGCGCTCGCGCAGCCCGATCAGCCCGCGCCCGTTGCCCTCCGTCGTCCCCGCCGCGCGGACGGGCCCGGTGTCCATGATCTCGATCTCCAGCCGGTTCTCGCGCCAGCCGACCGTGACGAGTGCCTCCGCGCCGGGCGCGTGCTTGAGGGTGTTCGTGAGCGCTTCCTGGACGACCCGGTAGGCCGTGAGGTCCACGCCGGGAGGGAGCGGTTCGGGCGGCAGGGAGATCGAGACGCCGACCGGAGTCCCGGCCGCCCGCACCCGGTCGATCAGGGCGTCCAACTGCCCGAGCCCCGGCTGGGGTTCGAGACCGTCCGGGGGCGTGTCGAGGGAGCGGCCGACGTCCGGCGCGGCCAACAGGCCCATCACATGCCGGAGTTCGGCCATCGCGGCCCGCCCACCGGCCTCGACCGCGAGCAGCGCCTCCTTGGACCGCTCCGGCGCCGCGTCCATGACCTTGCGCGCCGCCCCCGCCTGGATCACCATCACGCTCACATTGTGGGTCACGACGTCGTGCAACTCGGCGGCGATACGCGCCCGTTCCTCCGCCACGGCCTGCCGCGTCGCCTCCTCGTGCTCCTGCTCCAGCTGGGCGAACCGGTCCCGTGTGTCCGCCATCCGCCGCCGCCAGAACCGCACCAGGTTGGCCACCACCCCGGCCACCAGCAGCACCACCCCGGGGCTCGACCAGCCCGGCAACACCGGATCCGTCCCCCGGAAGGCCACCCCCGCCAGGACGGCGGCCACGGTCAGCCCGGCCATCGCCCCCGCCCGGTACCTGCTGTACATGACGGCGGTGTACGCGCCGATGCCACAGGTCAGCACCGTGATCCAGGAGGCTTTGTCGCCGATGGCCAGAGCAGCGCCGAGCGTCACCGTGAACACGGCCAGCGGATACCGGCGGCGCGCCGCCAGGGGCAGCACCGACAGGATCACCAGCAGCACCGGTGGGCCGGCGACAACGTCGCCCTCCATGGGCCCTTCGACCGGCTCGGCCACCGGAGGAGGCGTCGGAGGTGCCTCGGGCACCGGGTGGTCCGGAGGGCTGGGGCGAACAGGAAGGCTGGGGCGGACAGGCAGGCCCTGCTCGACCTTCGTCATGTGCACCGGCCCGTCACCGGGATAGCGCGCCGCCACGATCAGCGCGACGACCGTCAGCAGCACGGCCAGCACCACATCGGCCCACACGGCCCGCCGTGACAGCGGGGCCGGCCTCGCCCCCGGACGGAAGGCCGACCGCAGCTGCCGCCGCCACGCCCACCGGAACTCCGTCTCCATCCGCACATTGTGCTGCGCCCCCGCGCGGACGCGCGTCCCCCTTCGCGGTCACCGCCCCGTCCACGAGGCGTACTTCGCAGGGATGACCCCGCGCCCGGATCCTCCGCGAGGACGCCCGCAAGTCGGTGCCCCGGCCGACGCGCCCGCGGCCCGTCCCTCCGTACCTTCACCTCGCCGGCACCGAACCGAACCATCCCACCCCGAGGACGGACATCTCCCATGACCCAAGTGATCGAACTGAAGGGCGTGTCGAAGCGGTACGACAACGCCGGCGCGCCCGCGCTCGGACCGCTCGACCTCACCGTCGCCCAGGGAGAGGCCCTCGCCGTGACCGGCCCCTCCGGCAGCGGCAAGTCCACGCTCCTCAACCTCGTCGCCGGGCTCGACAAGCCGACCGAGGGCACGGTGACCGTCGCCGGACAGCGCATCGACACCCTCGGCGAGCACGCGCTGGCCCGCTACCGCCGTGAACGCGTCGGCATGGTCTTCCAGTTCTTCAACCTCCTCGACGACCTCACCGTCGCCGACAACATCCAGCTCCCCGCCCAGCTGACCGGTACCGCGCGCGGCAAGGCGGCGGCCCGGGCCGGAGAGCTCATGGAACTGCTCGGCATCCAGAAGCACGCCCGCGCCTACCCCGGCCGGCTCTCCGGCGGCGAACGCCAACGGGTCGCCGTAGCCCGCGCGTTGGTCAACCGGCCCGCGCTGCTGCTGGCCGACGAACCCACCGGCGCCCTCGACAGCGCCTCCGGGCAGGACGTCCGCCGGCTCCTGGTCGACCTGCACCGCAGCGGCCAGACCATCGTGCTCGTCACCCACGACCTCGCCCTGGCCGAGGCGTGCGCGAGCCGCTCCGTCCACCTGGTCGACGGCCACGTCGCCCTCGACTCCCGTACGGAGGCCGTCCGTTGACCGGCCCACTCGTCCGCGTCGTCCGCTCCGGTGTGGGCCGGCGACGCGTGCAGACCGTCGTCATCGCCGTCGCCACGATGATGGCCGTCGCCGCGGCCGTGGTCGCCGGCTCGCTCATGGTCGTCTCCAACGCCCCCTTCGACCACGCCTTCGCCCAGCAGCACGGCGCCCACCTCACCGCGCAGTACGACCCCGGCAAGGTCACCGACGCCCAACTCGCCGCCACCGCACGGCTCGACGGAGTCACGGCGAGCGCGGGACCGTACCCCGTCGCGACCGCCCGGGTGACCGACGCCGAGGGCCGGAGCACCCCCGCGCTCACCTTCGTCGGCCGCTCCGGCCCACAGGCCGCCGTGGACGGCCTCGACGTGACGACAGGGCGCTGGGCGCGCGCGTCGGGTGAGGTGGTGCTGAGTTCCTCCTACCGGGGGCCCGCCTTCGAGCTGGGCGACACCCTGGATGTCTCCGGCACCACCCTCACCGTCGTCGGCTTCGCCACCTCGGCCGGCCGGACGGCCGACGCCTGGACGACCTCCGCCCAGATCAGGGCCCTCGCCTCGAAGGACACCCCGGTCACCAGCCAGATGCTCTACCGCTTCGACTCCGCCGGCACCAAGGGGCAGCTCGCCGCCGACCGCGAGAAGCTCGTCGCCGCCGTCCCGGCCGGGGCGCTCCTCGGCACCCGATCCTACCTCGACACCAAACGCGAGGCCGACCGGGGCGCGGCCCCGACCATCCCGTTCCTGATCGCGTTCGGGATCCTCGGCATCGTCATGTCGGTGATCATCGTCGGCAGCGTCATCAGCGGCGCGGTCGGCACCAGCCTGCGCCGGATCGGCATCCTCAAGGCCATCGGCTTCACCCCGCGCGAAGTCGTGGGCGCGTACGTGGCGCAGGCCCTCGTCCCCGCGGCCGCGGGCATCGCGCTCGGCGTCGTCCTCGGCAACCTGCTGGCCGTCCCCCTCCTCGACGACACCGAGCAGGCGTACGGCACCGCCACCCTGTCGGTGGCCTGGTGGGTGGATGTCGTGGTGCCCGTCGGCGCGCTGCTCGTCGTCGGGATCGCGGCCCTCGTCCCCGCCCTGCGGGCCGGGCGGCTGCGCACGGTCGAGGCCATCGCCGTCGGCCGCGCCCCACGTACCGGACGCGGGCAGTGGGCGCACCGCGTGGCGGGCCGGCTGCCGCTGCCCCGCCCGGTCACGTACGGTCTCGCGGGCCCGTTCGCCCACCCGGTCCGCACCCTCGCACTGCTGCTCGCCGTAGCCTTCGGCACCGTGGCGACGACCTTCGCCCTCGGACTCACCTCCTCGCTGAACGAGATCGGCCGGATCGCGGACCCCGAGGACCACGCGACCGTCACCGTCTTCGCCGGCGGTGCCCCCGAACCGAACGGCGGACCGCCCCCACCCGGCGCGCACCAGAGGTCCGCCCCCGCGGCGGGCACCACCCCGGCCGATCCCGCCAAGGTGAACGCCGCCATCAAGTCGCAGTCGGGCACCGCCTCCTCCTACGGCGTCGCCCAGCAGGACGCCACCCTCCCCGGCGTCTCCGGGAACGTCCACGCGACGCTGTACCAGGGCGACTCGGACGCCGGCAGCTACGCCATGCTCTCCGGTCACTGGCTCACCGGCGCGGGACAGGTCGTCGTACCCCCGCGCTTCCTGGAGACCACCGGCGCCGAGGTCGGGGACAGCGTGCGGGTGACCGTGGGGGAGGACACCGCCACACTGAAGATCGTCGGGGAGGCCTTCGACACCTCGGGCGGCGAGATCGAGGTCCACGTCGACATGGCCGACTTCCCGGCCACGAAGCCGCAGACCTACTTGATCGACGTGAAGCCGGGCGTCTCCGCCACCGACTACGCGAAGAGCCTCGACGCGAAGATCGCGCCCCTGGGCGCCGACGCGGAGGCCAACTCCCCGTCCGAACAGGACAACTTCATCATCATTCTGGACGCCATGGCCGCTCTCCTCACCCTCATGCTCGTCTCCGTAGCCGGACTCGGTGTGCTCAACTCCGTTGTCCTGGACACCCGGGAACGCGTCCACGACCTCGGCGTCTGCAAGGCGATCGGCATGTCCCCGCGGCAGACCGTGAGCCTCGTCCTCGCCTCGGTGGCCGGCATCGGCGTCTTCGGCGGACTGGTGGGCGTCCCCCTCGGCTACGTCCTGCACGGCTATGTGCTCCCGCTGATGGGACACGCGGCCGGCACCGAACTGCCCCGGGTGGTCCTCGACGTCTACGACCTCCCGCAGCTGATCCTGCTCGGCCTGGCCGGCGTTGCCATCGCCCTGCTCGGCGCGCTGCTCCCGGCGGGCTGGGCGGCGAAGGCACGCACCGCCACAGCCCTGCGCACGGAGTAGCGCTCACTCCCGCGACCGCAGGCCCACCACCAGGTCACGGGGGAGACCGTGGGTGTCGTGGAGGTACTCGTAGTCCCGCTCGCTCAGCGGCCCTTGGTACCGCGGCAGGGACAGCAGCCGTCGCCCCCGCTCCAGCAGGGTGTCGAACCGCCGCTCCTCCCGCAGCAGTTCGGCACGGACCACTTCCGTCCCGCAGGTGAGACGGAAGTGGTCCAGGGTGTGCCGGAGCAGCTCCACCGGCAGGTCGGACAGGGTGCGGGACGGGTCCTCGCGCCGCAGCGACGTCAGCAGCCGGCGGACGACACGGCGAAGGACGTATCCGCGCCCGGTGTTGGACGGCCGCACCCCGTCGCCGATGACGACGACACCGGAGCGCAGATGGTCGCTGATCAGCCGCAGGGAGGGTTCGTCGAGATCCCACAGCGGCGGCAGGAGCCGCGTCCACGGCTCGAACAGGTCGGTCTCGTACACCGATTCGCGGCCCTGGAGGATCGTGACCAGGCGCTCCAGCCCCATGCCGGTGTCCACGGACGGTCGTTCCAGGGGCTGGAGACCGCCGTCCTCATGGCGTCGGTACCGCATGCTCACGTGGTTCCAGACCTCCACCCACCGCGGATCGGTGGTGGGCGTGCCCTGCGGAGAGGTTTCGCCGGTCCACACGAAGATCTCCGAGTCGGGACCGCACGGCCCGACGGGCCCGTTGGACCACCAGTTGTCCTCCGTGGTCTGATCCACCGGCACACCCAACTCCCGCCAGGTGCCCAGGGATTCGACATCGGGGCCGACCTGGTCGTCGCCGCCGAAGACGGTGACATGGAGCCGCTCGTGGGGGATGCCGAAGCCGTCACGGAGCAGCTCGTACCCCCAACGCAGGCTCCGGGAGTGCTCGTAGTCGCCCAGCGACCAGGAGCCGAGCATCTCGAACACCGTGAGATGCGCGGAGTCGCCGACCTCGTCGAGATCGGTGGTGCGCAGACAGCGCTGCACATTGACGAGACGACGGCCCCCGGGATGCGGTCGGCCCTCCAGATACGGGGTGAGCGGGTGCATGCCCGAGGTGGTGAAGAGCACCGGGTCGCCGGGCGGGGGCAGGAGCGTGCTGCCGGTGATCAGGTGGTGGCCGCGCTCGCGGTAGAAGTCGGTGAAGACGCGCAGGGTCCGGTCCGTGTCCATGGCGGTGATCCTTCGGCTCGGGGGACCGGAAAGGACCGCGGGAGACGTGGGACCGTCCTGCACCGGCGGGCCGTTTCCGGCCGCCGGGGAGAGGTGAGGTCAGGCGTCGGCAGCCGGCGAGTTCGTCGCTCGCGCGGCCGCGGTGCGAGTGCGGATGGTGACCTCCATGGGGCCAACGGTACGCACGGCCGCCCCCGAACGGCATCCGGCTTTCGGGGACGGCCTTGGTGCCGGGCGCTTCAGCGTCGTACGAGATCGATCCGGTACTGCCGTGTCCGCGACCCGTCCTCGCTGGTCACGGTGACGACCACCTGGCTGCTGTCTCGTTCCACGGAGACGGCCGCGTAGGGGTCGTGTGCCGTCGCCGTGACGCGAGCGTGGCGCGGGTCGGCGGTCGTGACCCGGTAGGTGGTCGTGTCGGGGTCGAACGCGGGGATCGGCTGTCCGGCCACCTCGATCGAGGAGGCGGCCGCGTCCGAGGAGACGCCGGGTGTCCGGGCGTACACCTCGACCTCGCTCATCGTGAGATAACCGCCCGGACGAGCCGTCATGACCAGCCGCACGCCGGTCGCAGCGCCCGCCCGCAACGGCACGTCGACGACCGGCGTGCCCTCCGTCCCGACGGTGATCTCGTCACTCGCGTCGACCCAGGTCCCGTCCGACGCGTCGCGTGTCTGCGCCTTCAGGCTCGCGGGGAAGGACGTGTTGCTCCCGTCCCGGTAGAAGTGCGCCACCACCCGGTCGAGATCGCGAGCGGCCGGCAGGGTGAACGTGATCGTGTCGGACGGATTCTTCGTCCCGGAGCGCCAGTTGGACCAGGCTTTCTCCGTTGTGTTGCCATTGCGCAGCCCCTCGGCGGAGTACCCGCTCTCGGTGTATGTGGCCGCCACGGAGACGGCCGGATCCGGGGCGATGTTCGTCTGCGCGGGCTCGGTGACCTGGACGCGCACGGTCGCGTCGACCGTGCTGCCGTCCACGACGCGAGCGGTCCCGTGCAGCGTCACGACGCCCGCCGTGCCGTACTCGGGCGCCGCGTCCCAGGTCACGGGCAGGTCGGTCCGGCCGCCGTGCGCGCCGATACCCACCACCGTGTCGGGCAGTTCGGGGCTGCCACCGATGTACGTCTTGGCACGTCCGGGAAGCGTCGAGGCGATGGTGTCGACGGTGACGACCGCCTTCGCGGGGATCTCGCGCCCGAGCGGGTCCGTCGCCAGACCGGAGACGCGTACCGTGCCGGGCTTGCGCCACGCCCGCTCCGACGGCGGGTCCCACACCACGGGAAGCGAACCCCGGGAGCCGTCCCGGTAGACCGGCGTCACCGAGGAGGGGAGGCGCGGCGCCAGGCCGGGCACGGTGAACGCCTCGGCCGGCTCGGTGCGCAGCACGGTCTCGTCGGTCACGGACCAACGCTGGTTGGCGCCCGAAGTCGGCGTGTACGTCGACACCTTGGCGCCGTCCGCGGAGGACTGCCCGCTCACGTCGAGCAGGCGTCCGCTGGCCGCGTTGACGAAGGTCCAGGTGCCGTCGCCGGTCGTGGAGAGGATCCACTGGCTGGCGGGGTCGCCGTCGTCGGCCGGATCCTCCAGGACCGCTTGGTTCTCCCGTACGGCGAGACGCTTGCCGGTGGTTGCGGTGGTGAGGGCGTAGAGCTCGCGGTTCTCGTGGCCCGGCGTCAACTGCCGTACGGACCACAGCTGTTGGGCGCTGGCACTGTCGGTCGTACGGATGACGACTCCGCTGCCGTCGGCCGCCGGGGCGAGCGACTTGCCGCTCTGCGTGCCCTGGAGCCGGTAGACATGGCCGTCCTGCACGAGGGCGGCGTCCTTCGCCACGCCGCTGACGCCGTCGACCAGGAAGGTCGTGACCGACTTCGCGGGGACGGTGAGGGTGGCGGACCGGCCGCTGACGTGGACGGGTGTGCCGCGGACGAGGGCGCCGTCCGCACTGGTCACGACCGGGGTGACGGTGGCCTTCGGCGTGACCCGGCCGAAGCGCGAGAGGTCGAGGGTCACCGCACGCGCCGTGGTCCCGCTGTTCACGTGCACCACGCTCACCCCGCGTCCTGACGCGCGCACCGCGGCGACGGTCGAGGCGTCGTCGACCTTGACGAAGTGGTCGCCGGGCCGGATGTAGTGGGTGAAGTTGCGGATGGTGTGGAACTTGGAGTTGGCCCGGATCGGGCAGCTCCCCAGGGTGTCGGCGGCCGTGCAGTTGAACGGCACATGGATGCTGCCCCAGTTCTTGCCCGCCGCGGCCTGCGGGATCGAGTCCTCGATCGGCTGCCAGAACACCCAGGCGGAGGGCTCCAGTTCACGCATGTCGTCGACCATCCGGGTGGCGATGCCGAGCCCCGGCTCCATGCTCGTGAAGTCGGTCCCGGTGCCCCAGGTGCCCTCGACCTCGCTCATCCACAGCTTCTTGTCGGCGCCCTTGGCGATGTCCCGGGCGCTGGTGCGCATGCCGGTGCCGTAGGTGTGGACGTTCAACTGGTCGACGGCGGTGCGTGCTTCGGAACCGTACGCGTTCCAGTTCTGGGTGAAGATGCTCGGGTTGGTCTCGTCCATCGCCGAGACGCGGGCGTCGGTCGTGGCGCCGTCGAGCGCCTTGTCGAGGGCGAGGACGACCTTCTGCTGGAGCGCGGGTCCGGCGTGCGCGCCCTCCTGGCGGCCGCCCGTGGGCTGACCGTCGGCCCCCAACTGGGTTCCCCAGTAGGTGGTGTTGGGCTCGTTGAGCGGGTCGATGGTGTCGAAGCGGATGCCGTGCTCCTGCTCCAGCTTCTCGGTCACCCGCACCAGATAGCGGGCGAAGTCGTCGACCCGGTCCGCGCGGATCTGGTCCGTGCCCGAGTCGAGGCCGCCGGAGACATAGCCGCTGACGGTCTGGAACCAGGGCGGGGAGTTGCTGAACGCCTCCCAGTCGGTCACCTTGTCCTTGACCTGGTCCACCCACCAGCGCTGACCGGAGTCGGCGTCCCAGTCCCAGTGGTCGGGGTTGTTCGGGTCCCACCAGTCCGTGTCCTCGCGGGTGGTGCCCTCGGGCGCCTTCCAGAAGCCGTCCATGGTCGCGCCGGCCTTCATGTAGTCGGCGCGCACGTCCGGGGCGTTGCCGCCGCCGATGTTGTACCGCGCGATGTTGAGACGCAGGCCGTCCTCACCGAACAGCATGTCGACCAGCTGTCTTCGGATCGGGTCGGGGTAGTTCCCGGTCGCGTTGGCGAACCAGACGAGGCTCGTGCCCCATCCCTCGAACTCCTGCTGCCGGTACGACGGATCGATCCGCACGGTGACCGCGCTCTGCGGTGCGGCGGTGTCGGCGCTCGCGGCGGGGGAGGTCAGGACACCGGCGCCGAGAGCCAAGGGGAGCAGGGGCGCCCACAGCCGGACGATGCGTTGTCGTGGGGACACAGCCATCCTCTCGTTGACATGTTCAAAACATCCTATTAGCCTCCGGGAAACTCGGGAAAGCGCTTTCCCCGGAATTCCCCCCCACCCGGAGGACCCCCATGAGCGCAGAGCACATCCATGTCCCGCGGACCTCGGCGGCCGTGGTCGCCCTCGCGGCCGTCCTGCTGACCGCGCCCGGCATCGCCCAGGCGGCACCGGCCCCGCCGACCTCCGTGGCGGCCCAGCCCCGGGTCGCCGCGGCCACCATCACCTGGACCCTGGAACGGGCGAGCAGTCCGACGCAGGACCAGCTCACCGCGTACGACCTCATCACCAAGGCGATGAACGCCGCCGTCACCCGCTACAACAACCTCAGCGACCTGGGCAAGACGATCACCGTCCGCTACGACACGAGTGTGGCCACCGCCGACGGCAACATCAACGGCACGATCCGCTTCGGCGCCAACCGCAGCTACATGACCGAGCGGACCGCGCTGCACGAGATCGCCCACACCATCGGCGTCGGCACGAGTTCGGGGTGGACACGGCTCGGCTCCACGGGCACCTGGAGGGGTGCGCAGGCCACGGCGCTCGTGCGGCAGTACGACGGGTCGAGCGCCAAGATCTCGACGGGCGGCGGGCACTTCTGGCCGTACGGCCTCAACTACGAGACGGAGTACTCCAGTACGGCGGCGGACCGGCATGTGCGGATCGTGGCGGCGATGGTGGGGGACGGGCTGTAGGCCGTTTGTCGTGGAGCTGGGCCGGGTCGGCGGGGTGGCTGTCGTATGGGCATCGCCGACCCGGACGAACGGGCCGGTCAGACGTAGCCGTCCACCCTGGTGTTGGCTGGAGCGAGGTCGGGCCAGGGGCGTCCGGCTCTGTCGGAGGCGGCGGACTGCAGAAGATCGAGAAGAGTGCGGCCCGGGTAGCCCTGGAAACTCGCGTAGGCGCCGCGGTAGTAGCAGTTCCAGTAGCTCACGACCCGCCGTTGGGTGCGTGCGAAATAGGCCGGGTTGTCCACGAGGAACTGCCCGTAGGCGAGGTGGCCGCAGGTGCCGGGCACGGCGAGGTCGCGGAGTTCGTCGCGGATGACGACCAGGATCTCCAGGACGTACTCGCCGACGAGTTGCACGACGAAGGGGACGACCCAGGGGTCCGTGGAACCGACGACCTTTTCGAGGTGGCGCTGTCTGACCACCCCGTCACAGTGCCTTGAGTAGAGGCAGTGCAGAAGCTGCCGTTGGTGCGACGAAAGCGACGCCACCGCGTCGGGTGGCGGCTCGTCGTTGTAGATGCGCTCGGGGATGAGAACCTGCCGGCCCGCAACGACGACCGAGAACGGCGCTGCGGGCAGGAGGCGAGAGGCAGGCATGACCGACACCACTGCCTCGGCATCGCCGGCAAGCTCGGCCGGGAACGCCATGGTCAACGGAGCGCTTCTGTCGGGTGGTTGCACGTGCTTGAGCATAGGCGGACGCCTAGCGAGGTGTCGCGAGCACGTCCCGGAGTACGTTCTCGAGCGTCACCCGGGCCAGTTCTTGTCTGAGGGTCTCCTCGATGCCGTCGTAGATGCTCTGCATCGCCGGCTGGATGCCGTGACCCACCACGCATTCCTGGTCCGGGGTGGTGCGGTGCATCGCGAACAGCGGGCCCGGTTCCACTGCCTCGTACACGTCGAGCAGGGTCATCGACTCCAGTCCGCGCGCCAGCGACCAGCCCGCGCCCACGCCCCGCCGCGACTCCACGAGCCCGGCCCTGCGCAGCTCGCCGAGCAGCCGTCTGATCACCACCGGGTTGGTGTTCGCGCTGGTCGCGATCTGCTCGGAGGTGGCGACCTCATGGCCCTGGCGCTGGTAGAGGCCGATCCAGGCCAGCGCGTGGGCGGCGATGGTCAGCCTGCTGTTGGCGCTCATGGACTCCTCCTCCCGGCCGCAACGCTTCATGTTACGACGGCGCAGTCGTAATAGAGAAGGTTGTGACTGGCTGTCGTAACAATTAGTGTTGCGACTGCGGGGAAAGGTCGATCAGCGAGGTGGGAAGAATGAGCAAGCCACTCACGGGCAAGGTCGCCCTGGTGACCGGGGGGTCGCGCGGACTGGGAGCCGCGACCGTACGGCTGTTGGCCGAGCAGGGCGCCGACGTCGCCTTCACCTACGTCAGTTCCGAGCAGCAGGCGCAGGCCGTCGTCGACGAGGTGCACGGCAAGGGGGCCAAGGCCGTAGCCCTCCGGGCCGACCAGGCGGACACGAGCCGGGCGCCGGCGCTGATCGACGACGTGGTCGCGTACTTCGGCGGACTGGACGTCCTCGTCAACAACGCGGCGATCTCGGTGGAGCAGGGTCGTACGGTGGACGACCCGGACGCCGACACCGCCGCGCTGGACCGGATGCACGCCACCAACTACCTCGGCGTGATCGCCGTCATCCGGGCCGCATCCCGAGTGCTGCGCGCGAACGGCCGCATCATCACGGTGAGTTCCGGACTGGGCTCCCGGGTCGGCGCCCCCGGCCTCGCCGACTATGCGGCCACCAAGTCGGGGATCGAGCGGTACACCATGGGCGTCGCACGGGACCTCGGGCCCCGGAACATCACGGCCAACGTCGTGGAGGCCGGACTGATGGAGGGCGGCATGCAGCCGCCGGACCCCGAGACCCTCAAGGCCCTGGTCGGCTCGCTGTCCCTGCAGCGCATGGGGCACCCCGACGAGATCGCCGCCGCGATCGCCTTTCTCGCGAGCCCCGCCGCGTCGTACGTCACGGGCGCGGTGCTGGACGCCCACGGCGGCTACAACGCCTGAACCGGAAGCCCTGTCACGGGCGTTGGTGCCTGATGACAAAGGCGCGACCGAGGACTGCGATGTTGTGAGCAACGCCGGAGCCGTGGGTTCCCCCGGACCTAACGTCCCAGCATGAACTTGAGTCGCAGCAAAGGACGAACCCTGAGAGCACTGCGGAGTGCTGCGCTGGCGGTGCTGCTGACCACCGGTGCGTTCACCGTGGCGTCCCCGGACGCCCAGGGAGAGAGTGCGCGGACGGAGAAGGCGGTCGGGTCGGTCGCCGGGGTGGCCGAGAGCGTGGTGCGGGTGAGAGCGCCGCTGCCCGCGTCCTTCGGTGCCCGCCCTGCCGCGTGCGACTGGCTGTCGTATCTGCGGTACCGGTCCACCGCGGGCCCCGCGCAGTCCGCCGACGCCGACCGGATCCTCGTCGCCCAGCCGGGCATCCTGGAGGGGGCAGGGGCCTTCGACAGCGTCGCCCGCAACGCCGTGGCACGCGCCGCCGAGCAGGGGGAGCACGTCGAGTTCTGGGCCCTGGACCGGCGCTCCAACTGCCTTGAAGATCCGACCGGGATCGCCTCGGGCGACCAGCACACGGCCGTCGACTACTACTACCGGGGCAAGCAGGTCGACGGCCGCACCTTCGCCGGATTCGTCGGCAACGACAAGCTCGGGTGGATGGCGAAGCTCGGCATCGAGCAGACCGTGCGGGACGAATACGACCTGCTCGCCGCCGAGTTGCCCGACCAGCGGGTGCGCAAGCAGAAGGTGCTGTGCGGCGGGCACTCGCTCGGCGGGGTGATCACCGGGTACTTCGCCACCGCCGACTTCGACGGCAACCCCGCCACCACGGCCGACGCGGGCCAGAACCAGTGCGCCGGGTACTTCGCCCTCGACACCACCGTCTCCACCTCCCTCGCCGACCTGAGCGGCAGCATCCCGGACGACACCAACCTCCCGGACGTGGGCCTCGGTTACGCGGCCGTGCAGGGGGGCCTCGACACCGGGCTGTTCCCGCGCTCGCTGTCCGCGCCGGTCCTGCTCAACCCGGAGACCATGACCCTGCTGGCCATCGCCGGCGTCGGCGCCCTGCAGGATCCCGGCGGCGAGGCCGACCTGCCCAGCTATCTGCCCTCCAACGTCAACATCGAGGCGACCAACCGCTTCCTGTTCTCCAAGGACACCGCCACCTTCCTGAGCGGCACGCCCGCGGTGAAGGACTTCCGGCTCACCAACCAGGCGGTCCTCGGCGCGCTCATGGACGACCAGTCCGTGCCGCTCGCGTTCCTCCAGAGCAGCGTCGGATTCTTCGACGGCGGGCCGGTCGTCGACAAGAACTTCCCCGCGGCCAACGGGAGTTCGGCGCAGCCGGGGCTGTTCGGGACCGAGTACAAGGCCATCCCGGCCGAGCCGCACGGCCCGCTCTACACCTGGCGCAACTACGACCGCGTCGGCGACGCGGACGACCCCGGGTACAAGTCGGCCGACGGCACCCCGTTCACCGACGCCGGAAAGGAGGTCACCGACATCCAGGAGCTGGCGCGCAGCCTGGCGCAGCAGCCGCTGGACTTCACCGAGCAGTACTTCCCGACCAAGCTGGTCACCGACCTGGAACTCTCCGACTCCCCGCAGGTGAAGAACCTCATCGTGCATCCCGAGGGGCTCACCGTCAACCCAACGCTCACCGTCCTCGCGGGCGACGGACTGCTGGCGGGGCGCGTCCCGGCCGACCTGCACCCCGTGGTCGCCGAGGGCTACCAGCACCTCGACGTCCTGACCGCGGCGGCCGTACAGAACAACGGGCGACCCGAACCGACGTCGACGGCACTCGCCGGGTTCGCCAAGTCCCCGCAGTAGCAGTCCCCTCCGCGACCGGCCGATGGCCGCTCAGCACGTGCGACACGGTGGTCGGACTGAC